>DASPJQ010000437.1:0-1346 GCA_035628535.1 Flavobacteriales bacterium
TGCCGTCCTTGTCAAATCCAAGTGAGAAAATGGTATTTGATGTGAGACCGTTGTCAACGGTAAAGTACTGTTTTTTACTTCCGTTTATTTTTACAAGCTGGTTGTCGGTAGCAATCCATAAATTGTGGTGAGCATCCTGCCGTATTGAAGATATGAATTCAGCGGAGATGCGCTCATCATCGAAATGATAAAAATCATTTTCACCCTGAATAAAAAGCCCATCGCCCGGTGTACCGCACCAAATTTTGCCGTCTTGTGCGCAGTAAAGGGTAAAAACGCTTTTTTTATATATAGGCGAATTTTCAGGTACTACAACACATGTTTGACCGTTATAGCTGACAGGACCATAGTCCTTGCTGCCAAACCATATAGTTCCTCTCAAATCCTCGCATACCGAAAAGTACTCGGTTTGCGGAAGCCCTTTTGTGGTTGCATAATTAGTAAACCTTCCTTTGCTGAAGCTGAATATACCCTTGCTTGTTGCAAACCATAAACGGTTTTTTGAATCGCTGAATATGCTAAAAACCGAACCATTGATAAAGCCATTGGTGCTGTCATATGTTGTAAAGGTGGAGCCGTTGAAACGGGCTACTCCGGCACCATTGGTACCAATCCACAAATTTCCTTCACTGTCTTCGGCCGAACACAACACATCGCTTGAAGGCAAGCCTTCGCGCGAAGTGTAATTTATAAAACTGCTTCCGTCAAATTTACTTAGCCCGCCCTGGGTTGACATCCACATAAACCCGCGTGAATCGCAAAAAATATGGTTGACAAACGGGTTGGCCAAACCATTTTTGGTAGTAAAATGCCTGAAATTATATTGCTGGCAAAATCCCCCGAAGGGGATTAAGCAAAGGGTATAAAGAGAAACATATTTTAAAAGACGCAAAGCCCTGAAATTAATTTTTCACAAATTTTTTCTTGACACTGAATCCTGTACCTGTTATATCAAAATAATACACGCCACTGGCAAGCTGCGACACATCAAAGGTAGTTTTTCGTGAATTATTGATGCGGCTTGCTATTAGCCCTCCGCGCGAATCATACAAACGTATGACGCAATTATTGCGGTTGAGTTCAATGGTCACATTTTGGTTGGCCGGGTTTGGATACAAATCAATTAGTTCATCGCTTGCATTTTCATTGATGCCATCAACAACCATAAGGCCGCGCGTACGAATATTTGAACGTGAAGTAGAAATGCCTGCGCGCGTTGGATTGCATGTAGTGCCCCAATTGGTCTCAATTACATAATTGGTAGTGGTGAGGCTTGGAGGATTTACGTCAACGTACAACAAGGTAGAACCAGGCACTGAATCATACCTTTCCCAGTTTCCGGTTCC
>DASPJQ010000438.1:0-5653 GCA_035628535.1 Flavobacteriales bacterium
GAAACAAAAGCCATGAGCGCATTTTGCAGGGATAGAAAAATGCCATTCCACCTGGATGGTGCACGGTTATTTAACGCATTGGTGGAGCAAAACATTTCAACCGCTGAATATGGCAGCCATTTCGATTCCATTTCCATCTGCCTTTCAAAAGGTCTTGGAGCCCCTGTTGGTTCGGTGCTGCTGGGTACACGTGATTTTATTACCCGGGCAAGGCGGGTACGCAAGGTATTTGGTGGTGGTATGCGCCAGGCCGGTGTGATTGCCGCAGCCGGATTATACGCTTTGAAGCACAACGTTGCACGTTTGCGCGATGACCATTACCGGGCAAAAGTGATGGAAACAGCACTGGTGCAATTGCCCTGGGTTGAAGAAATTTTACCAGTTGAAACCAACATCATTATTTTTAAAGTAAACGCTAAAATCACCACGCAGGGGTTTCTTGATTTTTTTGCATCAAAAAATATTTTATTTTTTTCATTAAGTCCCGGCTCTTTTCGTTTTGTAACCCATCTTGATTTTACCGACCAAATGATGGAACAGGTGGTTGAGGAACTTAAAAAATTCAAACCGTGAAACAATCGTTGCCCTATATTCTGGTCCTTGTGCTTTTCGCCTGTGGCGAAGGGCAAAAAGGTTCCAATGGTAAAGGGAAAGAACACACTGACACCGTTCATCCGGAGGACACGAACAAAACGGTTGCAACCGATACGCTATATCCCGAGGAACGAAACATTGACCTGGGCACTATTCCCGTATCAATGGGTTTCCAGGACCGGTTGAAATTTCTCAAAACAAAATATGAAGTCAACTATGAGGAGATTCATCCCGATGATTTAAAGGTTGAAGTGCTTGACCGTTTTGCCTGCGAAAAGAAATTTATTTTTCACTTGCAGAAAAAAATGCCCGTAAAATATGGTGATGTGGAAAATGTGTTTCCAATAGCGCATTTTCATGCCTATCTGTATGAAGACAGCGCACAATGCGCAAACGCGGTCAATAACTGGTACAATTGTTTTGGTAACGATTGTGCTCAGGTGAGTCCTGGCGTTGACGCCACATTGAAAACAACACCGGGATTTTACATTGTTAATCCGAATAGTATTGTTTGTCTTGATTATGCGCTGGAACACGCTGAAAATAATTGGGAAACTCTCATCAACCATATGCGCGCTCTTTTTGAAACAAGCCTTAGCACAATTATCCGCATAAAACCGCATGGAAAGCTGGTTTGGGAAAAGTAGCTCCATTTGTTAACAAGATAAAAATCAGCGTCTTAGTAAATCTTTGTGAACCTCCTGTAACATTCAGTTCGGGGTGGCCGTCACACATTCAAACAAACAAAAGCAACACGTTTTGGTGTTGCAGGCTTAAGAAAATAATGTATGAAAATAATAGGTAAAACAATGCTTGTTGCAATGACTTTCAGTGCCGGTATTAATGCGGCAACAGCTACTTGTGCTCCCGACACAACACGAGGGGATTGTAAAAACGACAGTACACGAATGACGTTCAAAAATTTTGATTTGCTAATAATCGAACGCAACCAATGTATTCCTGAGAAGGACACTGTTACCCCCGAAAAATCCAGGCCCAAGGAAAAATTCAGCACCTGGGCCGGTGTTTACCTGGGTGTAAACGGATTGCTCACACCGTCTAATAGTTTGAATTTGGGCGCTGAAAACAAATTTCTCGAACTCGATTATTCCAAATCGGCAACATTCGGGTTGAACTTTGCCGAATTGAAGTTTAAACTTGTGCCCAAATATGTTTCACTTGCAACCGGCATGGGCATACAATGGAATAAATACGGTTTCAAAAATAATTACACGCTGCATTATAATACCGATTCAGTTTACGGTATACAGGATACACTCGTAACATTCAGCAAAAACAAACTCAACGCAACCTATTTACAAGTCCCGCTTATGATTGAAATCAAAACCAATGAACGCATGAGCAAATCTTTCCACATTGGATTTGGCGTCATAGGTGCTTATAAGCTCGGTTCAAACCTCAAGCAGGAATATTCTCAAAAGGGGTTTGCTACCGATGGAAAATTTAAGGGACATTACCAGTTAAACCCATTCCAGTTATATGCAACAGCACGGTTGGGTTATGGAAAACACTTTACAGTTTTTGCCAATTACGGATTAATGCCGGTATTTGAAGCGCAAAAAGGACCTGATCTTCGCCCCTTCACCGTGGGCATATACCTGCCGTTTTAATTTCGTTCTTCTACCTGTTTTTAGTACCTGTTTAACTTTAACGGCAGCAACGTAGGAAGGCCCCTGTAGCAGCGGGGGCCTTTTTTATTTCTGTTTCATGCGGTATTCGGCAACCCACCTGAATCCCAACCAGGGCTCAGGCTTGTAATAATGAATCTGGTTGGAGGCACTGCATTCGCGTGCGTAATGTATATAGCTACCCCCTTTACAAACACCTTGTTCAGTAGTCATTTCAGCAACATTGCCAAAAATATTCAGCATGCCGTTTATGTCAGGGTTGTACGAATCAACCGGCACTATACCGGTACCGTATTTTTTAATCTGTTCCTCGGTATTGGCGCATTTTTCTTTTTCATATTTGTAATTGAGCAAAATGCATTTTTTCTCATTCAGGCTGTCAATGCATTCGTTTTTGCGCATGCTTTCCGGTAACCCGCCTTCGGCTATTTGTTCCCACTCAAGCGGTTTAGGCAAACGGATGATCATTTCATAACGTTCTTCAGGCGTATAGTACGCATTCATTTTCTCGGTAAGCCATAAACAATAGCGTTGCGCCTGTTTATACGATATACCGGTAATAGGCAAATTCAGGTAATCGGCCAGTACTTTGTCTTTTAAGATGGAACAAGGTAACACCAATCCGGTGGAAGGCTTGTTACGGAAAGGCTCAAATTTTTCTTCGCAGGTTTTATCGCTGGCAAGAAATTTTCTGAAAACTTTTTTGTCATTTTCGGCCATTTTTGAAGTGTCGGGCATGGCCAGATCAAACGTAAAATCATTTGGGGTATTGGTGCGCATGTCATGCATAAAAGCCATGTATTCTGATATGCTGGTTTCGCGTGAACCGGCAACCAGGAAAGGGCTTACTTTATAGCCCGCCATGGGATAATACAGCTTATCGGTTATGACCAAATTGTTATACTGGTTTCCTTCAGCGTGAATCAAACCGGCCTCGCCATCTATAACATTTATTTTATCATAGGCCACAGTCAGAAGCATGTGCCCTTTTATATCAAACAAACCCCATTTTTCGTGTTGCTGTACCGAAAAGTATTTATTTGAATGATCAATTAACTGGTCAAAATAGGTAGGCACAATAAATTTGTCTTTCTTTTTTACCCCATATTTTTCATTTTCGGTGACAACACAAATACCGTTGCCTAATGATTTTAAACAATCCTGGGCAATCCCGGATGCTGAAAGAAGTGTAAATAATAAGATACTAATTCGCTTCATAATACGTTTTTGTGTTAGATAAAATTAACGTCACAATATATTTAATTTCCATGTACTCGGCAACGACATTTATAAACTTCAGCAAAAATCCTTCCACAATTGCAATATTGTGTAAATTTGCCATTATGAGGCAAATAGTACTTACCATACTATTGGTTATAAGCGCTTCGGCACTGTTAGCCCAGGGTGAAATCAAGGACTCTTCATTGCGCATTACTGCGGTAAGGCTAAGTTATGCCGCGCAATTGCCCGCAGGAAACATGGTACAACGATTTGGTTGGAATTCACAATTGGGCCTGCACGTTGACTACAAAACCACCGGGAATGTTCTTTTTGGACTTGAGAGCAGCTTTATTTTTGGCAAAAAGGTGAAGGAGGACGTTATGTCCAACCTGCGCACATCCGATAGTGCCATAATTGATCAAAACGGGGCTTATGCCATTGTGCTGGCATATGAACGCGGCTTCATGATAAATGCCTATACCGGATATTTGTGGAGTAAAATCGGCCCCAACCCGAATTCCGGTTTATTGATTAAAGCAGGTGTGGGTTTTCTGCAGCATAAAATACGCATTGAACACAATAAGAATCCGGTGCCCGCATTGAGCGATGAATATCTTTATGGGTATGACAGGCTTACCAACGGGATTAATTTTACTGAATTTATCGGGTACCAGTTGCTTTCCAACTCCAGGTTGCTTAATTTTTTCGCAGGATTTGAATTTACACAAGGTTTTACGCAATCAAGACGCGATTGGAATTTTAATGAATATAAAAAAGACGAAACAAAACGCAAAGATTATCTTTATGGAATTCGCGTGGGCTGGATTTTACCCTTGTACAAACGCGCACCGCGCGAGGTTTACTATTAGCTTTTGAGGTTATTTTACAACATAGGAATTGCACTTTATGCCGTTATTATAGCAATGGCGGCCCCATTTAACGCCAAAGCGCGGTTATGGCTAAGGGGGCGCAGAGGGTGGCGCAGGAAATATGCACAAATCATACAGGAACATAAAAATAAGCCGGTTGTTTGGTTTCATTGTGCCTCGTTGGGCGAATTTGAAATGGCCCGGCCGGTAATGGAAAAATTAAAAGAAGTTTACGATGACAAACTTTTTTTATTGGTTAGTTTTTTTTCACCTTCGGGTTACGAGGTCCAGAAAAATTACCGTTTCGCCAATGCAGTTATATACCTCCCCATTGACACGCCTTTAAATGCGAATAAATTTGTTGAAACAATCAACCCCATACTGGCTGTTTTTGTCAAGTATGAAATCTGGGTCAACTATTTCAGGGCGCTGAAAAAAAATGAAACAAAAATTGTGCTGATGAATGCTGTTTTCAGGAGCGACCAACGTTTTTTTAAGTGGTATGGCGGAGTTTTCAGGAAAGCGTTGCGTGCCGTTAATAAAATTTTTGTGCAGTCAAAGACATCGGCCGACCTGCTTAAATCAATTAATATTGATGCCGAGGTTACGGGTGACACCAGGTATGACAGGGTCATGCAGGTACGGAGCAGGGAAAAACGCATTGATGATATTGTCAGTTGGGTGAACGGTAAGTTTTGCATTGTTTGTGGCAGTACGTGGGGGCCTGAAGAGGAGGTCATAGCCAAGGTGTTTGATAAACTGCCTAATGATATAAAATGGATTATTGCCCCGCATGATGTGTCAGAAACGCATATTGAAAAACTTAAAAAAATGTTTGGCGAAAAGGCCGCTTTTCATTCACAGCTTGCGGCAGGCGATGAGGAAAAAAACGTACTTATTATCGACTCAATTGGGCAGTTGGCGCAGGTTTATTCGCTGGGAAAAGTTTCAATTGTAGGAGGAGGGTTCACCGGCAAACTGCACAATATACTGGAACCGGCCGTATATGGGATCCCGGTTTTATTCGGGCCGTATTATACGCGGTTCCAGGAAGCCATTGAAATGGTTGAGGCCAAAGCGGCCATTTCATTTTACGATGATGCCGATATAGTCATATATATTGAATGGTTTTATTACGATCATGTGAAAGCAGAAAATGTACAGCAGGTGCAGGAAGAGATTTTTGCGCGAAACAAAGGTGCCGTCAACAAAGTGTACAACTATGTGCACTCCTGTATAAGCCGAATTGAAAGCAGTGTTGAGGTTCGGTGAAAGGTCCTTTATGTTTGGACCAAGGCGAATGAAAGCGGGAATCATTAA
>DASPJQ010000439.1:0-10453 GCA_035628535.1 Flavobacteriales bacterium
ATATTGATTGAAGGCCAAACCAAACATGAGCGATGTTGAACCTGAAAGGTTCATTTCAACCCCGCCATTGAGTGTAAGACCGAAACGCAAAATGTTCATGTCTTTTGAAGCATCTACTTTTTCAAGGGTTGACTTAGTACCTGTTATATAGCTTTCCACTTCATCGTCAACTTTGGTACGTATGTGTATTGAAGTCAAAAAACCAAAACCGCCAAAATAAGTCAGGTAACCGATTTCTTTTGTTTTCAGGCGCAATGACAACGGTATGGTCAAATACATGCTCCTGTAACTGCGGTTTAATATCCCGTAAGGCGAATAACCTGCAGTACTGTTTGTATCATCGTACTTTATTTTTTCATTTTCCAGGAGTTCATTGTCCGAATTGATGTAATAGGCAACACTGTCTTTGCTTTTCCATTTCCCGCCATCGTAATCAACCTGCAAACCGGTATTGAACCAGGCCACATCGGTAATCTTAAATTCGGTAAGTAAGCCATAGCCAAATTTCATAGCGGCACCGCCTTTTTCATATGTTTTTTCATCATCAATCTTCAACCAGTTGACAGAGGGCATGGCTTTTAATCCGAAACGGAATTTTTTGTCAGCTGCATCCTGCGATTTTCCCATGGTAAATCCAAGCAGGGCTAATCCAAGTAGTAAGGTCTTTTTCATTGTGTATAGGTTGTTTTATTTTACAATTTCTGAAACTTTTTTTCTCCAACGCGTTAATTGCTACGAAGATACTGTTTCATGCGTTAAATCCATTAACTTTATGCAATATTAAGTATTAATCACATGATAAGTAGGTATTTGTATAAATTTTGGCCGGTTTTTTTCCTGTTTTTTTCAGCATGCAGTGGCAATAAATTTGATGTTGATGTATCGGAGGTTAATGTAAATATAAGTTTCATTGATTGGGTTCCGGCCCTTGAAAACAAAAATGCTGCCAAATGTTTGCAAACGCTTAAAGAATCAAAGGGTGAACTGTACAAATATTACCTGGGGCGTATGATTCATGCCAATCCGAGCATTGATAGTCAGTGTATTAAAATGTTGGACCAGTTCATGTATTACCCGTCAACGGTTGAGGGAATCAAGCAAATAAAAACCGTTTACAGTGACTTTAAGCCGTACGAGGAAGAGCTTACCGCAGGCATTAAGCACATCGCGTACCATTATCCCGATAAAAAAAATTTCAGGATCTATACTTACCATTCCGGATTTAATTTCGGCATTTTTCCGGTGGGCAATGAAACGGGCATTGGGCTTGACATGTATTTGGGTGCAAACAACAAAGTAACCCAGGCGTTACCGCTTCAGAGTTTCCCGCAATACATGAAAAACAACATGGAACCGGCCAACATGGTAATTGACTTTTTCAGGGGTTACGCCATTTTTAACCTGATACCCGAAAACAAAGAAAATGATTTGCTGAACACGCTCGTTTACGAAGGCAAAGCTTTGTATGCGCTTGACGCTTTTTTGCCGGATAAGGACGAACATGAAAAACTGCGTTATAAAAAAGAACAGCTGGACTGGTGCAATACCTACCACCGGCAAATATGGAAAGAAATTATTGACAACAACTGGTTGTACACTACCGATACAAAAGTGATTGTGCAATTTACCAACGAGGCACCCTTTACCGGTTCATTGCCGCAACAATCGCCACCGCGCGTAGGAGCCTGGCTGGGCTGGCAAATGGTAAAAGCGTATGCCGAAGAGTTTCCTGATCTGACATTGAAACAAATTCTGGAAGAAACCGATGCCAGGAAGATTTTGCGGAGTTATAAGCCACCCAAGTAGATGCAAGACGTGAGATGAGTGAGTGATGGGAAGGGTTTGAGGTTTGAGGTTTGAGGTTTGAGGTTTGAGGTTTGAGGTCCTGACGAAGCAAAGCTTGTCAGGATGCTGACACCGCTGTATTAAGTTACAGTCGTCAGCATTTGAGGTTTGAGGTTAACTGAATTGAATAAATTTTATTGCATATTACTTTTATTCGCTGTGCTTTCTTTTGCCTGTTCACGGGACAATAAAGAAAATAAGGCTTTAACAGAAGCGAAAGAAAAACTGGTTCCGCTGCATAAAAAGATGGGGAAAATACAACCGGGCGACTGGCTTGAAACACACCCGGAAAAAAACCTCACACTGGTGGAATACATCCATAAAAATCCTGTACGACCTGACCCCGTGCGCAACAAAATTTACGTTCAACCCATTGGTAATTTCACAGCAAAAGAAATAGTGCTCATTCAATTAACGGCCCAATACCTTGAGGCTTTTTACGGGTTAAAAACGGTCATACGTGAAAGGTGGAATCCACAAATTATACCGAAAAAAAACAGGCGAATTGTTAAACAACTTCCTGTATTCAACAAGGACTCAAGTGCAATACTGAGTTATTACGATGATACAACCAGTGAACAACTTCACACACACTACATTCTTCATGACCTTTTAAAGCCAAATCTTCCAAAAGATGCAACCGTAATGATTGCCTTATGCGACAATGACCTTTATCCCGAAGAAACATGGAATTATGTTTTTGGCCAGGCATCATTAAAAGACCGTGTGGGGGTTTGGTCTTTTTTTCGTTTTGGCGATTCTTCAAACCCAAACCAATTCAACGAAGTACTGTTACGCACCTTAAAAGTAGCAAGCCATGAAACAGGACACATGTTTTCCATCAAACATTGTTCACGTTATCATTGCGTAATGAATGGAAGCAATCATTTGGGTGAAACCGATTTGAAACCAACCTGGCTGTGCCCTGACTGCCTTGAAAAATTCTGCTGGAATTTTGACATTGCACCTCTTGACTGGTTAAAACGCATGAAAGCATTTTGGGTAAAAAACAATTTTCAACCACTGGTTAACGGGCATGACAGGTTTATAAAAGCGTTGGAGTAAAGAAAGGTTTCAATCATAATGTATAATGGTTTGGCTATAATTTGTAGTTTTTTCAAAGAAAACTACATTGTGTAGTCACAACCTGGAATGCCCGGTTTTAATTTTGCACCGATGAGAAAGCATAAATTAAAAATCGTGATGTATGAAAATGAAAGAAAGGACTGTGATCCAATTTCGCGAGCCAATTTTTATTCCTATTGCCCGCAGAATAAATGTAATTGAACGGCCCAAGCTGCTTGTTTCAGAACCAAGCCAGAAAATAACCCTTCATGTGGAGCTTACATTCCAGGGTGAGGTCAAATACAGGTTTGGCGAGGTGACCATTGGCCCTGGTGAAAAAAAAGACCTCATTGACTGGGGCCGGTACCGTTCAACAAAAAATGCCCCTTACATGAATGGCTTTTTTATAAAAGGTGGCTACAATGAACGCACTGAATTCACATTTGAGTTTTTGTATGACACGTTAGGCGTTGTATTGCAATAAAAAACCCCGCACATTGTTGCGCGGGGTTTTGTTAACAATCCAAAACAGGTTATAACACTACGGTGCTCAGCACGTGGCTTGGCTGGCCTTTCCCGTCTTTATTCACTACGCTTACACGAAAGTGGTAGCGGGTTGCACTGGTCAAACCATTTTTGATCATTTTGGCCCTTGTGCTCAGCCCTATTATTTCCCAACTTTCTTCGTTGTCAGGATCGGTACTCATTTCAAAAATGAAGGTTGACCTTGCTGAATACTTGCATGAGAGTTTAACAGAACCGGCTTCAACGGCCTCAACATGAAACTCGCTTGCGGAACGGGGTGTTTTTGCCTTTACCTGCATACCTGAGCTTAATATAACGGCCTCAGCGGTAATTGTATTGGCACTTGCCGTAGTCTCCACATAAAATGACAACTGGCGCAGCAACAGGTCAACCGTATACTCCTTAGCATGCATGTTGGCCGTATCATCAACCCCACCACCCAGGGCGGCAAGGTACGCGGTTTCCAACGCATTTATTGCGGTTGTGACTGATGCCAGTGAAGGCACCGGGGTTGTAAAACTGGGGTTACCTGTCATTGAGGTAACAATAAACCTGCCCTTTTCAATTTTTTTGGGCACGGAAAGCTTTGCCAGTCCCAAAGCAACATTTACTTTGTTCATAACAATTTGTTTTGTGCCTCTCGCATGATTTTCAAAAATCGCGCATTCATCCAATCACGTTCAAAGCGGTTAGTACATCAGTTAATTCAAGCGTTGCAACATATATTAAACACCTTGCGGGTGCTAAATACCAATTCAAAAATTCTTTTGCTTAAGCTGCTATTGTACTGAAACATGCAATCGCGGTACGTATTGTTTGCATTCCGTGTTTTTATGAAATGTTCCCGTTATGTTATGGAATATTTTCGGTACGAAATAATATGATTCCGGAACGGAAACACGTATTTACATGTTGTTTACGGAAAATTCCGTGGTGTTTTCATGCGTTACCGTTACTAAATGATGTTTTTCCATGTCTGAAATACATGGTTTAGCGTTGTTTTCATTTATTCCCGGTACTGAATGATGTATTTCCGTCTCGTTTTTACATGTGGTGGTACAGGAACTTTTAAATTCCTGTACTGAAACATGTGTTTACGGTATTAAATGATGTGTTTCGGTTTTGAAAAGACCTGGAATCGTCTTTTTTACAGTTTTAGGTATTCAACCGGCCTTTCATTGTGTCTTGAAGCGACATAGGTCCTGCCTTTTATACGTTATTACTACTGTTGCAGCAATAAGTGAAAGAACGTTGTTTACTTTAGGTTGTTGGGTAATGGTACGCAAAACGTTTGGCTTTGTTCAAAAACTAGTTGTTAATTGAAAGGAAATTGAGGGAACGGATTCTTTCAAAAAATAAAGGCTCATGAATTATAATGAAAGGCTGAAAGATATGGAACAATGTACTGTTAAGCCGGAATTCGCGTAGAACTACACCCTTTTCAACGTATTTCTACGGTATTTAATAAGCATATTTTGCCCAAACAGTTTAAAATGCATTACTTTACCAAAACCCAATAACCATGATTCCACCAAAATTTTTCAAGGGTCTGTTGACCCTACTCCTGTTGCTTTTAATAAGCAATGCTAATGCCCAAACACCACCAAGCCTGGGTGCGGCTTCCAACTATGGGCTGCTTGCATCTGACAGCATTATTGTAACCGATACCATTCATGTAAATGGTGATGCTGGGGCAGCTAATTACGTACACTCAAAAGTGGTTGCGGAAAATATCTATTCCAGTGTCAGTTCGGCCCAAGCAGCACTTTCAAACGCACAATCATATTGTAGTGGATTATCTTCTACAAGTATCAGCGGTACACTTGATGGTCAAACATTAACAGCCGGAGTTTATACTGTTACGGGGAATGCCAGCTTAACTGATACTTTAATTTTAAGTGGTGACACAACTGATATTTTTATTATAAATGTTACCGGAAACCTGACCTTCGACACAAGTGCGGTAATTCTTACAGGAGATTTCTTTTTCGGTGTGAGGCCAAATAATGTTTATTGGAACATAGGTGGTAATTTGATTCTTGGGCCTAATTCATCGATCACTGGCGTATTTCTTACCGGTGGTGATATAAAAATAGAAAACACCTTTGCAGGTTATTTGTGCCTGCTTTCCCAACAAACAATAAATGTGAACGGTTTACAAAATATAGACCCGTATAGCTATGGATACACCGTAGCATCTTATGATTTACTTAGAATTACACGCGCATGTACTGGCCTTGGTATATACATTTGTGAAAATAGGATTGACAATGGTAGTTTTGAATACATAGATCCATCAATAGGTGGTTGTCCTATGTCAATCAGCGGAGGAGGGGATGAATGGGGCATGTCCCTGGTGGTATATTCCGGCTGGAATAGGCGTTAGTTCATCACCCGATTATTTTAACACCTGTTCTCCAGCGTGGACAAATGTAAGCGTTGCTGTAAACGGTTTTGGGACTCAAACACCAGTTACGGGTTCTGGTTATGCAGGTATGTTTTCAGGCGATAGTGGTCCTAACATTATGGAGGGAGTTATGCAGGATATTTCTCCCGCAGGTGGTATGACCGCAGGCAGGGTTTATTATTTGGAATTGTATGCCAGTTTAGCTGAAGCATCAGAAGGTGCTACAACAATCGGATTTTATATCACTGATGTTGGTGGAACAGGCTTACACTGGTACAATCACCCCACTTATATTACAAGTAAAACTGCGTGGACAAAGGTTTCGACTTGTATAACCGCAACTGGTAGCGAACACTGGGTTCACGTGAGGAATACAAGTGGTGTTACCCCTACCTTTGTAGGAAGTACTGCGGGTTATGTTTATTCAGGTGCCTTCTATACTAATTTTGCCTATTATTATGTTGATGATGTTTCGGTGAGACCTTTGGCTGATGCCGGGCACGATAATGATGTTTGTTCAACAGCTACAATTGGTAAACCGTGTAGTTTCATTTCTGGCGCTACATATGCATGGACAGCGGGAGATGCTTTTACAGCGGCTAATTCAACCATCAGTTCACCCTCAACCGTTACAACAGGCGTTACAACTACTGTTAACGGTACGTACATGTACATTCTTACTGTAACACTTGGAGGATGTACAGACACCGATACCGTAATTGTTACCAACCAATCCATCACAGTTATTGCCACAGCAACTCCAAGTACTATCAACATGGGTAGCACCAGTTCCCTGAGCGCAGTTGCAACACCCTCAACCGGGGTAACGTACTCATGGAGTCCTGGAGGTATGACCGGCACCCCCGTAACCGTTTCGCCTGTGGCAACAACAATCTATACTGTAACAGCAACCAATGCCATTGGTTGTATCGCAACCGACACTGCGGTTGTAAATGTTGTTTACCCGCAATGCAATATAACCATCAACTATACTGTTACAGCAGGTGGACAAAACAGTTCGGCTGTGTTTGGCGGACCGCCCACAACAACCATAAGTAATGCCAATATTGAGGTACTTGGTAATTTGACCATTGACCATACCAACATCACCTTCAGCAATTGCAATTTCAAAATGGCTCCCAATACACAGATAATTGTTCCAGTAAACAGGACATTAACTGTAAACTCAAAAACACACCTGTACGCCTGCGGCAATATGTGGGACGGTATTTATATTGCGCAAGGTGGTGTGTTCAACGCAAACGGCAGCGCATTTATTGAAGACGCATTGAACGGGGTTGTTTCACAAAATGGCGGCACATTTACGCTTAATACAGCCATATTTAACAGAAACCGCGCCAGCGTAACCGTTCAGGCTTATTCACCGGGAGCGCATACAGGAACCATAAGAAACTGTATTTTCAGTTGCCGGTATATACCAAGTTTTGCCAGTCCTGCAAGTAATTACAGCGTGGCAACCTTACAAGGACTTATTACACCGCTTACAAGTTTCCCCATAGCAAAAATGAAAGCACCTCATGCCATTGAATTAAGTGTTTATGGAGTTATTGCAACTGGGGTGGCCGGCATTCAAATTGGACTGGATGCTTCAGGTAACTACAATATTTTTGATGCCCTCAAGTGTGGTATTAACCTAAACACAACCTCGGCCACCATTTATAACAATTACTTCCAAAACATGATTAACCCGTATTCATGCACATTGGGATGTTACAGCTCGTTGGGCGGTTATGGTGTCAAGGCCCTTGGTTCGGTATCGGCCGCGTATACGGTTACCATTGGTGGTACCGCCAACATTTACCAGAAAAACACCTTTAGCAATTGTTACCGGGGGGCTTATTTAGAGTACTACAAAACAAACACTGTAAAGAAAAATACGTTTTACAACAGTTCTACAGGAAGCGGTATTGCCCCTTATTTGGGAGAAACCGGCTTGTTTATAAAACCGGCAAACGCAAGCACGGTAACGGTAAATGAAAACACGTATACTAATTGTGAGGATGCCATTACGGTGAACAGGACGCTCAGCGGAACAGCAAGCGCGCATAATTTACAGGTAAACACCAATATACTATCGGCCAATGCAAGCAGTAAATGCACCTATGGTATACATATTTTAGACGCTTCAAGCGCACCGCCTTTGGGCTCGCCAAGCGAGATTAAAGACAACACCATTACCGAGGCCAATTATGGAATTAATTTATCAAGCTGCAAGCAAACCATTACAGTTGGCACCAACAGCATTACCGCGCGTTATGCTTCAACAGGAACGCAAGCTGGTATAAGAGCGTCTCAATGTGATAAAACCATCATTACAAATAACCACACCAAGTACAATGTTGCAACAGCGGGTTTAAGCGGTGGAAATCTGAATTCGTATGGTATTTATGTTATATCAAGTACAAACATGACCGTTAAGTGCAATACCATGGAAGACGCTGGCCGTTGCCTTGCCTTCCAGGGCGGGTGTATAAGTCTTACACCTACGTATGGCATTACGCAAAACACCATGCGCAGGGCGCGTGAAGGGTTTACCTTGCTTTCAAGCGGTGTGATTGGTACACAGGGCAATGCTACAACCCCAAGCGGAAATATTTGGGATTTGACAACGGGTAATTATTTTACTGATGGACATACAATGATGAATGGTTCAAACGCAACTCTTTCCACGCTTTACGTTGTAAATGCAACAACGGGGCTTGCAACTAGACCAACGGCAAATTTGCAATTAATCGGTACAGCATATTTGTGGAGTACTTCATTATTAAATACAACGGGTAGTTTGTCTTCATGTGGATACGTCCCTGCATATGTACTTGAAGACGAATATTCCTATTCAACCAAAGATTATTCGGCCGACACCAACAATGTAAATTACCTGGAGGATTTGGCCAATGATACCTTGAACCTTTCAGTATATACTGACGAAGTGAACTGGCAACTGGACCAGTTTACCTATGGCGAAATTGCCAATGATTCGTTGTTATTGGGCAGTGCCGATCTGCAAAATTTCTATACCAATCAAAACTCACAGCCCATCGGGCAGTTTGCATCCGTTAACAGTTATATGACGGATAGTAATTACACAAGCGCTGACAGTGTAAACACAATTGTTACGCCTTCAAATACCATTGAACAAAACCTGCAAACGTGCAACACCCTTATGTTGAAACTGCTTATTGACAGTAACTATGTTTACACCAGTGCCGAGGTTGATACCCTGTATTACATTGCAGAACAATGCCCCATTGAGGGAGGCCCTGCTGTTTCGGTAAGCCGTAATTTGCTAATGCTTATACTGGATGATGTAATTGAGTTTGATGATAATTGCAACGAAGAAGCAAGGATAGCCGAAGAAGAAGGAGAAGAAGAAGAAGAAAAACCCGCAATGCTTGTTCATGATAACCGTTTTATCATTTACCCGAATCCCAACAATGGCAACATGGTGTTGAATTATGACCTGAAACACAATGAAACGGGAACTATCGCTATTTTTGATCCAACTGGCCGCTTAACTGCTGGTTTTAACCTAAGCAATGACCAAAAACAGTTAACCATCGGTCGGAATGACCTTGGAAACGGTTTATATACCATTCAGGTTCGGGTAAACGGCAAATTGGTACATACTGATAAAGTAATTATTATAAAATAGCCGTATATTTGTGTGTGCTTTACGCTCGGAAAATATTAATGGTCTTGGCACTTTTGAGTGTCAAGACTATTTTTTGTCAAAACCTTGTGCCAAATCCAGGATTTGAAGTTTTTACCTCTTGCCCTGACTTAAGTCAAGATCCTAATGAAATAAATTTGGCTATCCCGTGGTATAATCCCACCACGAGTTCACCCGACTTATACGACACCTGTTCTGATCCTGGTTTAGCAGGTGTACCACATAATTTTAACGGTTACCAACACCCACATTCAGGGCACGCTTATGCTGGTGTTTACGTTTATGGTGGAAGCTCAGCACGTGAATATTTACAAGTTGAATTGCTTGACACCTTGGTTGCAGGCGAGCAATATTCAGTCGAATTTTATGTCAATCTCACTGTTAACTTTTCGTATCATTGTGCTATTGATGAAATTGAATTGCTTTTATCAAATAACCCAATAACTTCAGGGAATGTGTACTATCTTAATTATACAGCCCAAATAAAATCACCACCTGGAGTATTTATAACAGATACCTTAAACTGGACTTTGGTCTCTGGAGTTTATACCGCATTGGGAGGAGAAAGGTATATCACCATTGGCAACTTTAAAGATGATAACAACACAGACACAATAGATGTTGATCCGCAAAGTACTGCAAAACAATCTTACTACTATATTGATGATGTAAGCATAACTCAAATTACGGGAGTTGATGAAACTGAAAATAATTTTGTATTTAATATTTACCCCAATCCAGCAAGCAATAAAGTTACTATTGAAAACAATAAACACATAGGCTCAATTTTCCTGTATGACATGTTGGGTAATGTGATTAAAGAAACTTCACTGAACGATATACGAACCGAAATTGATGTGAGCAATTTGACTGGTGGAGTTTACTTTTTAAAAAGCGGTTTTACTTCTCAAAAACTTATA
>DASPJQ010000440.1:0-2367 GCA_035628535.1 Flavobacteriales bacterium
TACCCAATTGCTCTCCGGTAAACGGGTTCCAGAAAATGATTTTTGAATCGGGGCCTGCGCTTATTAAAATATCCGAATTGCTTTTAAACGTAACTGAGGTGGGCGCCAGGTCATGTCCCCTTAACGTTTGTATTTTTTTCCCCGAAGGGAATTCAAAAACAGCCACGGTTGTATCGGTATAAGCAACGGCCAGTAAATTCTCTTTGGCATTCATGGCAACGTTGTTTACCGTGCGCGGAAAACCGTAATGTTCCGTTTTGTCGTTTTTATACTTAATGTCAATTACCTTTTCTTGTTTCTGCAGGTCAAATACATGTACTTCGTGCGCCCCAAAAACCATATATTTGCCGCTTTTACTCACCGTATACATGTCGTGCAGTTCAATATCGCGGTAATCGCCTACACCGGTTTCAATGGTGAATATGCCTGTTTTTGTACATTGTTCAACATTATATATACTTACGTGCATGTTTTCCCCGTCAGGTTTTATTGTATAAAGCGTTTTGTTATCGGGCGCGAATGTTTTTTCAATGCCTAAATCACCGCGGTTTTGGTCATCCGTAAAAACAGTGCTTGTATAGTCTTTTGTAACATCAATCAAGCATTGTGGCGCCCCCGTAACATAGTTGAGCACCCGTTCCCTTCCGGCCATTTTTTTAAAATCAGGTGATATGGACCAACCCTCATATTGATATTCATCGGATTTGTATGCAAAATGCATTGTGAGCCCATGAAAATCACGCGTACCCAAATCAGTTATTGAATTGCCGGCAACAAGCACTTTGCTGTCAGGACTCCAAAATAATTTATGCGTTCGTTTTGTGCTTTCATCAAGTGGCATCAGGCGTCCTCCGGCTTTATCCATTTCCCATACGCGTGTTTCCTGTTCATCTTCCCAGGGTAAAATGGCCAGGCGCCTGTCATCGGGTGCAACCGAAACCGTTTTAACAGAAGAAGTAAACCCTTTCGTTTCGCGAATGGAGCGTCCTGATCTGGTATCAATGTACCGCATCCGTTGTATGCTGGTACGTGAATCAAATTCAGTTGTGGTTGCAGCAATAAACACCGTCCCGCTAAAGTTCATTGCAGCCGAAGTAAAGGTCACTTTACGGTTCTTATCACCTGAAAGATCTTCGTTTTTATAGCTGGCATTATTCAGCAACGTACCTGACCACAAATCGTAAAATGATAAAAGATCGTTCCCATAATTGGGCTTTTCGTAAACGGCTATTACAGTATGCTCGTTATTCACCACAATAAATCCTTCATCGTTCAGTTCATCTACCTTGTCTTTTCGTCCCCTGCGCGACTCTGTCATTTTACCGGTTGCAAGGTCCCATTTTTGCCAGTTGCACGAAGCGTTTGCACAATAGTAATATTTACTGTCACGGGTAATGAAATAACACTTGGGCAATTGTTGCGTACCGAAAATAAATTTCTGTGCAAATGTTTTCCCATCCAGCACAACCACTTTTTCTTCGGCAATTACCAGGAGCCATTTTGAATCAGCCGTGAATTCATAAGCGTGCACATTGCTTACGTCAGGCATTTCAGGTTTGGTAACTATGCCTGTAACCAGATCCATGCTGTAGTCGCGGTTGTCATCGCCAATGAAAACAAATTGGGTGCCCTGTTGGCTTAGGGCGCCAACAGGCCTGTATTCATCTATACCCTCTTCGTTCCACAGGAATATTTTTTTTTCGGTTTCAAGGTCCCATACAATAATTTCCTGTTTGCTTGCCGTTACCAGTTTTTTACCATCGGGTGTAAAGAGTATTTTTTTTACACCGGCCGTATGTCCTGTCAATGTTTTAAAGGCCGTTCCGGTTTGCACATCGGTTAATATTACCAGGTTGTCATCGCTCCCGGTAGCAAAAAAATTTCCTTTGGGTTCAAAAACCAGCGTATTTATTTTTTTGCTGTGGCCTTTTTGCAGCAATAGTTCCGACTTTTGTGCCAGGCCTGCTGTAACCATCAGAATGGATATGATTGCAAAAGCTATTCTCATAACTTTACAAATGCCCAATTGCCCGGCATCATGGTGGTGCTTACTTCTTCTTCATTCTTGGGGCCGCCCGCCTCTTTCATTTCTTTAATGTCCTCTTCGATAAGGGTTAGTGTAAATTCTCCTTTGCAAATAAGCTCACCTGAATGGTCAGCCGTGGTTTTGGCATTGAGCGGACATGGGTACACTTCAATTTCAATTTTGTGGGAACCGGGCGTACCATTATCCCGCAAGTAATACATTAACGGAAAATAGTTATCCTTATCGGCCATTGTTTCAAACCGCGATGTTGATTTATGCCAGCGGCCGTTAACCATATATCCATCCTTGTCGGTCCTCCAAATCATGCTTCTGAAAGCCGT
>DASPJQ010000441.1:0-6030 GCA_035628535.1 Flavobacteriales bacterium
CGAAACAAGTACAATATCAGGCACAGGTAATACGGCCAGGGACACAATTGCAGAAGTGCTGCACCCGTTATCATCGCTAACGGTCACCATTTCGGTTCCGCTGGTTGCCGGACTTGTTGTGACACTTGAAGCAGTGCCTGATGCAATGCCTGACCAGGTATACGCAAATGGAGCAGTACCGCCTGATACGCTGGCTGTAAATGTTGCGGACATACCAATGCAAATGGTATCGGGCGATGCAATGATTACTGAAGGAGCCGGGTGAACGCAAATGAAGGTTGAATCGGAAACGGTACAGCCACCGTTGTTATACGAAACCACGTACATGAAATCGGTTGTTGGCGAAACGGTAATGCTGGAAGTAGTTTGACCTGTATTCCAACTGAATGCTGGAGTGCCGCTTGCCGTAATGGTTGCACTGGCGCCTTCACAAATGCATGTGTCAGCCGATGATGAAATAGAGGGCATAGGCAATACGGTTACATAAACACTATCGGTTGCTTCACATCCGTTATCATCGGTTACGGTTATGAAAGTGTAACCTGATGAAGAAGGCGTTTGGGTATTGGCAGGTGATGTATCACCAGCACCGGTTGACCATTGGTAGTTAATTATGCCTGTTCCTCCTGCAGCAAGGGCGGTAAATGTTACCGGCAGTCCTGAACAAACAGAGTCGGTACTTACGCTGGCCTCAACTGTGAGCAAAGGCGGATCACTAAGGGTTACCGAATCGGTTATGCTTTCGCCCAGGTAATCGGTAACGGTAACTACATATGTGCCGGGACCAAGATTAAAAATGGTATCGTTGGTTGAACCGGTTGACCAGCTATAGGTATAGGGTGGTAGTCCGTATGAAGCGCTTACCGAAATCATACCGTTGTTATCACCGGCACAACTTATGTTGGACGCATTCATGTTTGCTACAAGCGGGAAAACGCATGGACTGATACAATTAAAATAACTGTCGGGGAAATTCGGTAAACCATAGGTTCCGGTACCACCCGGGCCGCCCGGAATAACAGCAGCAGGCGTATAGCCGCAGCCCACCCCGGCCGTATTGGGATTGTTGATTACCGAGAGGGGCGTACCCCCGCTGTTGGCAATATACATTTTGAAATCTCTCCCCAATTGTAATGCGTTGTATATGCTGGTTGTGGCAATAAATGTTGCCGATGCAAGAATGGTTGCCGGAACACCCGAGCTTAAATCATACTGGTATAAACGGGATGCCGATGACCCTTGAAAAATATAAATTTTTTTGCTGTCGCAGGAAAATGCTAAACCATAGGTGTCGCCAGGGGCCACTACCATTGACAAGGGACTTGAAATCACACCCGTTGTGTTGTTGAAATTATACAGATAAGAAATTCCATTGGTTGATATGGCATACCTGGTTCCATCGGGCGAAAATTTTGATTGTCCCCATGAAGAAGTTCCTATGCCTGGACCGATACTAGTAATTACAGGTGCGCTTACACCGGCAGCACTCACATGATAACAATAAAATTTATTGTCGTTATAGCCTTTACCCATAACCCACCAGTCGGTACAATTGTCATGGCGCACCGCGCTTAACTGCTCGCTGCATGGAGCGAACAGCAAGGTGTTTTTGGAAGCAATGAGTACATCACCCAATCCGCCTGAAAGAGCCATGTCAACAATGCTGTAGCGCAAACCGTTTGCCCCGGCATGCACCATATCATCGGTATGGAATATGTAATACCTGTTGGGATTCCCCGGGTCATTTACAATAATTGCTGCTTGTGTGCTGGATAAATTTCCCATAAGGCCGGTGCCATTGGGCATAGGATTGTGCAGTTTATTCCATACCGTAATGCCATCTGTATAAAACAGCAATTGGCCTGTCACCTCGTCAGCTACCGAGGCGGTGCCCTCTGTAGTACTGGTTGAACCCGATCCTTCAGCTACAGGTGAACCCGTGGAATAAAATTCAAGGCCCTTGCCATTTCCGAAATACCACCAATTGGTTTGCAACTGTGTATAACCTGTGGTAGAAAGCAAATATAAAACCAGGCTTAAAATCCTTTTCATTCAATCTCCTTTTGTGTGCTGTGGTGTAAAAACAGACGTTGGTGCGGGGTTAAGGTTGCATTATTCTTGTAAATACATTTACTTTAACGGCCATTGGGAGTTTTGATATTTTTAACCCCCTTATTTCCGATAAAAGGTGTACCTTCATAAAAATAAGCAAAACATTCAAACTGTAGACGCCATGAACCGGTTTTTGGGACCCATTGAAAAAATGAGAACAGAATTGAGGGATATTGTTCATTATTCCCTGACTTTAGGTAATGATTCGGTGAATATGAATGGTTTAATTGACAGGGAAATCAGCCTGCGTTACACCGGCCGTATTTTTTGTGTTTCATGCAGCAAGCAAACGAAAAAATCGTTCGGCCAGGGCTTTTGTTATAACTGTTTTGCCAATTCGCCCGAAAATGCCGAGTGTATCATACGTCCTGAATTGTGCGAGGCGCACATGGGTGGAGGCCGGGATCCCGAGTGGGAAAAAAACCACCATTTTCATCCGCATTATGTTTACCTGGCGCTTTCCAACGAGGTAAAAGTAGGGGTTACCCGGCATACACAAGTACCAACGCGGTGGATTGACCAGGGGGCCAGCAAGGCCATTGTGATTGCCGAGGTTCCTTACAGGCAATTGGCAGGGTTGATTGAGATGGAATTAAAAAACCATGTGACCGATAAAACCAATTGGCAACGCATGCTGAAAAACGAAGTGGCGATTGACATTGAATTGACTGCGAAAAAGAAAGAAATACTGGAAAAACTTCCCGAACATTTAGTCAAATATGCCGTTGCCGAAAATCATGTGTACGAAATAAATTACCCGGTGCTGACGTATCCTGAAAAAATTGTTTCGCAGAATTTTGATAAGTCACCCGAAATCAAAGGTCTTTTAAAAGGCATAAAAGGCCAATACCTGATTTTTGACGGAGGGGTAGTGCTGAATTTGCGGAACGCGAGCGGCTATGAGGTGGAACTTTGTTACGAGTGATACGTTTAAGGTTTGAAGTTTGAAGTTTGAAGTTTGAGGTTTGAAGTTGAGGAACTCTATAGGCAACGGCAATTTTGTAAATGCACAGCGGTATTTTCAAGACCGGTTGAAAAAAGCATTTCTTTTCTTTTTTGTTTTATCATCAGTATCTGTTTTTGCACAGCGAAACAGCGACAGTGAACAAATGCTTACGGCCGGGTTCCAGTTCAGACCTGTTTTTGCAACGGGTTTTCTTGATGATGTGCAGCAAACCAATACACACCAAATTTTTACGGCTACCATAGAACCTGCATTGGGCTATACTTTTGGCATGCTTATAAGGCGCAGTTTTACACGCAAAATTTCATTTGAAACGGGCATTAATTACATACGCAGGAATTTTACCCTTACCTGCGTTGATGACAGCCTGAACCGCACCGATGTGTCTGATTTCGGTATGGTGAGTTATGAAATACCTTTACAATGCCTGGTATACGTTCGGTTTGGTGAGCGGTTTTACATGAACAATTCATTGGGTGTTTCCATTAACTGGTTTGCCAGCAAGGTGGCCAGTTTTGGTGAAAGCAAGGATTTTTCGCAGGTCACTTACCTAAACCGTGTGATTGCAAACCCGGCCTTGCTCGCCAACGTAGGGTTTGAATACCGTACGCGGAAAGCGGGCTATTTTTATTTGGGATCGTCATTGCACCGGCCGTTTACACGTATTGGTACCAGCGTGGTAAAATATGATTTGTACAGTAAAAAATACCAGACCAACGTTGGCGTCACAGGTTCGTTTTTGACCCTGGATGTGCGTTATTTTTTTCATGCGCAACCGATCAAAAAGAAAACCCAGAATATGAAAAAGAAGGAAGATGAAAAGAAGGGAAAACGGTTCTAATTAGCGAATTAGCAGACGAGGGAATTAGTAAATTAAGAGGCGGGACGAATACGGCCAGGCGTTTTTGAAAAGGGTATCATTCTTTTAATTCAACTCATTTATTTCAGTTTTAGCTTTTGCAAGCGCAACACAATGCTTTCATCCCATTCTGCCAGGGATAGTAGTGGAAAGCCCGCAACCAAAAAAATGAGCAGTTATACCTGAGGCGATTGCCCGTAGTTTATTTTCAAGCATTTATTTTGAGGTCAAATGACTCACTCATTTTTAGGTGAGGACTTGGAACGGATAGCCCGGTGTCAACAACAAAAATAAAACAAAATCATTCGTTCCTCAGGAAACGCTTTATTTTTTGTTGTTGAGAGGCAGCCAACAAAAAATCAGAAATCAGAATAGGTTTGGGCAATTCAACATTCCGGTGGCTCGTACCGTTCCGCCAATTGATAATTAATGGTTTTTAATCATCGCTCCGGCTCAACAACGAAACATAATACAACAAGGTGGCAATTGATCCGATAGCAGCCACAACGTATGTTAATGCAGCCCATTTCAACGCGTCTTTGGCATTTTCATATTCACGTTGGTTGGTAATGCCTGTACTGGTCATCCAGTTCAACGCTCGTTTACTTGCATCAAATTCAACCGGTAATGTTACAAGACTGAACAGGGTAAAAAATGCGTAGCAACCAATAATGATGTAAAGCATGGTATTGATGGGAAAGGCGCTGTAAAAAAATGCACCGCCAAAAATAGCCGCCAATAATATTATGTTCAAAATAGTGCCGCTTACCTGCTGCAGAGGTACTAACGCACTGCGCATTTTTAACGGTTTATACGCCACAGCATGTTGCACTGCATGCCCGCATTCGTGTGCGGCAACGGCAGCAGCAGCAGCATTGCGTCCTTCATAAACCGCACGGCTAAGGTTTACGGTTTTATGAGCAGGGTTATAATGGTCGGTCAATTCGCCTTCAACCGAGATGACTTTTACATCGAAAATGTTGTGATCGCGCAGCATTTTTTCGGCAATTTCTTTACCGCTCATGCGGTTTGAAATAGGCGTTTGGCTGTATTGCGCAAATTTGCTGCGCAGCCTGAAGGCCACAAACATACCAATGATCATGAATACGACCCCGATTAACATAGGACCCATTTGAAGGTCCATAAACACACTTTGGTTTTCCATACTTATTATTCCTATAGTTTTATACGAGATAAGTTGGTCAAAGCGGGTTCCATATTTTGGTTTAATGAAGATTTGGCAGGTTAAAATTTGTGAAAGGCAGGAAGTTCAGGTTCCTGGTTCCTGTTCCTAATTGGTGTGAGCATGATTAAATGGCTGTAAAAAAAGAGGGTGAGGAGGTTAACTTAAGCTGCTTTGTGTAAGGTCAAACGGTTATGAATGTGTTCCTGGTTTCAAAAGTTTCTGGTTCCTGGCTGGTGTGACAATAAAATGCGTTAAGGAGCGTGAGGACTGCTATTCGTTCTTTGTTTTGGTCGTTAGTTACTTATCATGCAAATAATTGGTCTGTAACGTTGGGGGATTGTTCAAAACTGCTACGTTGTGAGTTCCACAGCCAGAAACTAAGAACCCCAGCCATTCAGCCAGGGTTCCAGTAGTATTTATAAACAGGTTTTTTTCTACCTCCTGTCGCCCATTAAACGAAGCAAGGAGATGAAAATGTTAATAAACAAAATATAAAGCTGCAGACCCGCGATAACAGCAAGTTTATTTGCAGGCTCGCTACCATACTCGGTATTTTGGCTCATGTACTTAATCTCCTGTAATTTCACAGCAACCAATGCAGGGAAAACAATTACACCGATTAATGAAATGATCCATGACATTTTATCACTTTGCATGAAAAGATTCATGATTGAAGCGGCAACAAGGCCCATGGCTATCATGATCATTACCGTTCCGAATTTACTTAAGTCAATATTTGTGAAATAACCTGCAAGGGCCATTACTCCGAAAATACCGGCTGAAAGAAAGAATACCGAAACAATTGATCCGATTTGGTAAACGATAAAAATTGAGCTTAATGACAAACCAATTAATACAGCATACAGGAGGAACAATCCTACAATTACCCCAAAATGCAACCGGTGGTAG
>DASPJQ010000442.1:0-1641 GCA_035628535.1 Flavobacteriales bacterium
GGTAGTCCCATCAGGACCAACTTTTGATGTTACGGTTTATTCAAAACAAAAAACGCGTTTGGCCACTCATCTTGCCACCGGTGTGCCCATGGAAATTACGTTTAAAGACAACAACAGTTCTTACACGGCCACAGCTACATTGAGCGGGAGCAATCAAATGTTCACCATAACCGGTGTGCCGTTTAATCCGCTTATAGCTTTCTTCAACGAAGCCGAAAAAATAAGCGAAGCCGTTACGGCCCACCAGCAGGATATAACTTCAACCGGTTCCAAATCATTTGCAAATGCCAATTTTACGTTCAATGTACAATCAATTACTGATACCGTGTGGGCACGTGTTGAACACCATTGGGTGGCGGCCGATGATTTCAGTACGCCAAACTTTATGTATACCATTTCTCCTGACAGGTTCTGGCGCGTGTATTTGCTGGGCGATGTTTCCGGTATGTACTCAAAAGCCACCATTTCATATAACGGATCAACCACTACTGCAGGACACCTGGATAACGGCCTCATGGCATTGTTGCCCGGAGCGTTTGATGAGGACAGTTTGCGTTTGTTTTATCGCAAGGACGCATCGGAGAATTGGCAGGTGGTGACCAATTGTACGTTTACCATAGGCAGTCATACCGATAAATCGGGCAACATCAGCATTGACTCTGTAAAAGCAGGTGACTATGCGCTGGGAATTAAAACATCAGCAGTAGGCATTTCAGAAGGGAAAAAAAAGGGAAATAACTTTAATATGTATCCAAATCCGGCCACCAACCAGGTTACAGTTGAAGTGAAAGGCAGGTTTTCCGTGAAGAGCAGCATAGTGCTTTACGATGTAAACGGCAATAAGGTCCGGACATGTGAAGTAACAAAGTCAGGATGCACAATTGACGTAAACGGCATTGCTCGTGGGACCTATATCGTTAGTCTTTTTAACCAGGGGCGTTTAATAGAAACACGCAAACTAATTCTTAAATAAAGAAATGACTCGCCTGGACAAACTTCCTACCAGGGCCCCAAAAGGCTTTGAAAAGGATACAATAAAATTAAAATCAGTAAAACTGTGTGCCGAACTGGCCGAACTGCAAAACGTATTGTATGCCGAGGGCAGATACAAGGTACTTGTTGTTTTGCAGGGCATGGATGCTTCGGGTAAAGACGGTACGGTCAAAAGCATTTTTAAAGGTGTTAATCCGGCCGGTATACGGGTAAAATCATTTAAATCGCCAACGCCTGAAGAAAAATCGCATAATTTTTTGTGGCGTATTTACCGTGAAATTCCCGCTTCAGGAATGATCCAGGTTTTTAACCGTTCGCATTATGAAGATTTGTTATTCCCCGGAGTGCACAAGCTCATAACCCCCGCAATTATGAAACGCAGGATGGAGCAGATCAACTCGTTTGAAGACGCTTTGACAGATGATAATACGGTTCTTTTTAAATTTTACCTGCATATATCCAAAAAAGAACAGTCAAAACGGTTGCGTGACCGCATTACCTTGCCTGAAAAAAAATGGAAATACGATCCGTCAGATCTTAAAGAGTCGCGTCTTTGGAACAACTATATGGACCTGTACCAACACATTTTCAGGAAATGCGGTAAAAGCCATCCATGGGAAATAATACCGGCCGATCAAAACTGGTTTC
>DASPJQ010000443.1:0-3875 GCA_035628535.1 Flavobacteriales bacterium
TTCAGCGCCCCCGTCATGTGACATATATCACCAATCCTTTCAAATAATGGCCTTCCGGATGAAATATGCTTACGGGGTGATCAGCCGGTTGGTCCATGCGGTGTAAAATCTGCACGTTTCGTTCAGCTTCAATGGCAGCAGCGCACACAGTTGATTCGAACAATTCCCTGTCAACCGCCTGTGAACATGAAAATGTAAAAATTATTCCGCCCGGTTTAATGCGTTTAATGGCCTCCGAATTAATGCGCTTGTAACCAATCACCGCCTTGTGCCTTGCGCTTAAATGCTTTGCAAAAGCGGGCGGGTCCAGAATTATTATATCATAGTCATTACCAACTTCTTTTATGTGATCAACAACATCGGCCACCAGCGAAGTATGGTTTTCAAAACCGTTTAATGCAACATTTTTATCACACAGCTCAATGGCTTTTTGGCTGATGTCAACCGAGGTCACGTGGCTGGCACCCGCTGCAAGCGCGTAAACCGAAAACCCACCCGAATAAGAAAACGTATTTAAGATTTTTTTGTCCCGGCTGAAATGCCTGAGCAATTGCCGGTTATTGCGTTGATCAAGAAAAAAACCGGTTTTTTGGCCTGTTTTTATATTTACCAAAAACCGGTTGCCATTTTCAACTACTTCAATTTCCGCGTTTCCCTTTTCACCGATAAATTCGTCTTTGTTATCGTCATTCCTGGCCATTTCCCTGCTTTTATGAAACACGAATTTTATTTCTCCGTTTGACTCGTTTGTCAGCGCATTTTTAATCTCTTCCAGAAAACTTATGTAACCGGCAGTATGGGATTGCACTACAGCTGTTTCTCTGTATACATCAATAATAAGTCCCGGAAAACCATCGCCCTCGCCATGAACCAGGCGATAACAATCGGTTGTTTTTTTTTGCGGCAGGTTTAACCGCTTACGTAACGCAAAGGCTTGTTTTAGCCTGAGGTTAAAAAATGCCTGGTTAATTTCAGCATCGCCAAAATAAAGCACGCGAACAGCAATGCTTGAAGGGCTGTAAAAACCTGTTGCCCGTATTTTTTTATAGTTATCAACAAGTGTAACAAGGCTACCATCTGACAGTTTTTCATGCCCCGGTACCAACGCTCCTGAGAAAACCCACGGATGCTGACGCTCCAGCGATTTTTCCTTACCTGGTTTTAAATACAATTTGGTATAACTCATTGTCAGTGTTCGTACTCAAATACTGTTTGTAACTAATGGCACCATTCTTGGTTAAAATGGCTATAATTATGGGATCAAAAATGCATAGAATTCTCGGTATATTGTTATTTGTTGCCGTATTTATTTTCTCCTGTTCTGAAGAAAAGATAAAGAACAAACCATTGATTGAGAAAGAGGATCCTGAGGCGGTTATTGCACACGGTGAAGTAGACACGCTTGGGTTGAGTGACACGCTAAAGAACAAAGGTAAAATCACCATGGAAGAAATTCTTGAAGCATTTCGTTACTGCAAGGAAACAGCCGAAAATAATTTGCAATGCAAGTACTTTATTGCAAAGGCCATTCATGACTATTTTGGAATTTCCGATTTTCGGATCAAGGGCAATTACGTGGATTTTGAATACATACATCCCATTGTAAGGAGCAGTACCAGGTGGAGGAACCTTGGAGCGGCCGGTTTGCAAAAAACCTTGAATGATGCACAGGAATTTGCCAATAAAGGGAAACCGGTATTGGCCATTCATACCGATTCCCGGCTTGGTCATGTGGTTATTGTTATGCCGGGTAAGCTTGAAAAAGCGGCAAATTGGGGCGGACTTAATTGTCCGCAGGTGGCTTCGTTTTTTATGATCCAGGACATGGAATCATTTGTTGATAAATCAATTGCTTTTGCATGGGAAAGTCCTGAAGGGATTGAGGTGTTTGTAAGGGAATAATCAAATCAGAAATCAGTAACCTATAAATTATGTCAACACAAGCACAAACTCTGGCCGATGCATTTGAATTTACCCGGAAATACGCATTGGGGTATTATGAAAAACTAAAAGAAAAAGACATTTACAAGGAATTTGAAGTTGAAAATAAAAAGCTCAACAGCGTTTATTGGCTCATGGGGCATTTGGCTGTAACCGAAAATTATTTGCTGTTGCGTGCCAGTCATGGTGAAATAGTTCGGTTTGCCTGGGCGCGCCCGTTTGGCCTGGGGGGTAGTATGCCTGCCGAAGCTGACCGGGTTCCTATTGCTGAAATTTTAACAACAATGGAGCAGGTACACAATAAGGCCATGACGCATATACGTTCACTGACCGATGAGCAATTGGCACAGCCTTGTTACGGGGACCTGAAATTTGGCGATGGGAGCGTAAAATCCATTATACTTCATGCCATTCGTCATGAAGGCACGCATGCCGGTCATTTGGGATGGTTATGTAAATTACATGGCATAAAAAACATTTAGCTTTGGTATAATTTATGCAACGGCAACTGTGCTAAAACCTTTAATTTAGTATATTGCACTGTTAAAACATTCCCGACATGAAACATTTAATGTACGTACTTGCCTTTGCGGCCTGTTTTGTTTCGTCCAGTTCATTTTCGCAATCATTGTATGAGGTAAAATTCTCTGACAACAACGGCATGGTATACACAGGGTTTATTGTGTATTACAATGAGTCGGAAAGTTATATGCGCGTGGCTTATAATGATGGCGTGTACCATGTAGTAAATGTGAAATATGTTGCCACATCGGGCATTGAGAACGGTACCAGTTATTGTGTTATGGCGGGTTATGAGCCAACATTTATAACCGGGACGCAGTCGGAAGGATATAACCCTGATAATTTTGTCTGGATCTGGACCGAAGGACAGGAATCAGTTTTGCCCTACACTTCCGATGATCCTGCATACGACCCGAATAAATTCAAACCGGTTGATTCGTACATTGAACTGGACCCCGGGCAGCTTACCCAGGAATACCTGCGCCAGTTTTACGCTACCGATGAGCATGATTACCTTGCCTTTCTTTCCATGATCAATGACGGTGGAGAAGTGCACACCTTGCATAATGAATACGAGTTGAATGACGAACAGTATGAAACCGATGAGTATAATTATGCAACCACTACCGGTGAAAATACGACCACAGAGAGTAATTCGTATGAGAACAATACATATGAAAATAGTACGTATAACAACAATTCCAACAGTAACCCTGATAACACCAACAATACACCTGACATAAGCGGGCCGGTAACCATGCATTTTGTTTGCGTGGCCAATACCGAAATAGGTGATATAGGGGCCAGTTGTGAGGCCGATAAGCGCAACCTGATCAGTGAATTTGAAGGTGTGTCGGAAGCGCTTAAAATAAAATTCAAACCGTATATTCTTGACGGGAAAGATTTCACCCGTGAAAACGTATTGCGCACCATTAACTCGGTGCACGCAGGTAAAAACGACATTATTTTATTTGTTTATACCGGGCATGGTTTCAGGTGGTCCGACCAAACCGACCAATACCCTCAAATGGATTTACGTTATAACAGTTACCAGCGCGTTTCCAAGGAAACCTGTATGGGGCTTTCAGAAGTTTACGACCAAATGCGCCAAAAGGGAGCACGGTTAACCGTTACTTTTGGCGATTGCTGCAATTCTGATATAGGGGTGAACGCGCGCACCGTCAATGCCTTTCCATCGCAACGCTCAAATCCCAATTTCAAGGACCAGAAACTGCAGAAATTATTTTTAGAGTCGAAAGGAAACCTGATTGCTACAGCGGCCAGTCCGGGAGAAGTTTCATGGAGCAACAGTTTGGGAGGCTTTTTCATCAACAGCTTTTTGCAGGCTTTCCACGAAGAAATAAGTTACCTGGATGATGGCGATGCCGATTGGGATTCGCTTATAAAGGCTG
>DASPJQ010000444.1:0-5860 GCA_035628535.1 Flavobacteriales bacterium
CAACAATCATCCCAATAATAATAAGGTGGGCCACATCGTCCTGCACCTCTTCGGGCAGCGCCTGTAATTTTTCAACAAAGTTGTGCGGGACTTCATGCGTATTGCGCAACGGAACGTTAAATGTTTTGAGCAGGTTTACCGAGAGGAGATAATGGTTTTCATGAAACGAACGTTTACGCACGGCCAGGAATTGAAGCGTGTCATAAATCAAATCAACAAACTGCGGGTTATTGTGGTACTTCTTGTGCAGGTACATTACCGTTTGCTGGATAAAACCCGGTGATAAAATACGCACCCTTGCCTGTTTCAATACCTTATTGGCTGCATACATGTTAAACCCGGCCATTATGGGCACACCACCAATTTCAACCAATATGCGAATGGCATAACGGCCAAAAATCCTGCGCAAAAGCATTTTAAAAAGCATGTTGCTTAACGTTGCACGCACTTTGGTCCATATAAAAATCATGAAAATGGTAAATTTTGAATACCCCTGCCATGGATTGAGGCCTATGCTCAATTCATTTTTTGCGTTTTTTTCGACCCCTATGTTAACCAGCGACCGGATGTGCATACTGTGCTCAGGATCATTTTTAGGAGGGAAATTGCATACAATTGCCATTTTGTAAACTGCGCGAATGTTGAGAAAAACCAGGTAATATATTTCGGCAACGGCTAAAACAATACCGTAAAGCAATGAAAATACCGGCACATCAAATGAAGTAGAAAACAGCGTGCATTTTACCGTCCAGAGGCTGAAAAATTCAGGAAAAAAATGGGGAGGCACGTACAGCAATAAAACGCCCAATGTGCCCGCAATTGCCGAGTAGAACAACGTGCGCCAACGTATTTTACGCAGCTCGCGGTTTTGCATTTCGGACAGGTGATTGGTATACTCGTTCTGAATATACTGTTCATCTGCATTGCCATAAAAATAACCGTGCGCTATGCGCTCAAACAAACCACTTTTTTTGACCGGCTCATTCATTGTTTAATCATTGGTCCTGAGTGATGCAGATGTGCACAAAACCATTTTAAAAACTAATGTTTCTTTTTTTTGCCTTTTGGAAAACCAAAGGCCAACGAAGTAAGAATGGGAATTACAAATATAGCCAGTGTACCAAATGAAAAAAGCATATCAATCAAATGGCTTTGCTCTTCTTTAACAAGGGCTGGGTTTACAGTGGTAAAATACTCAAGCCCCAAACGCAAGCCAAGCAAACCTATAACAATAAATGCCATTGTATCAAGAAAAGGAAAACGGTGCATGAGTTTTACAAAGTAACCGGCAACAATGCGCATGGTTATGATGCCAATAAACACCCCGATGCAAATAATGTAAATATTGTCAGTATATGCTACGGCTGCCAGTACGTTGTCAAGTGAAAAAACGAGGTCCATCATTTCAACCATAATTACGGTTGACCAGAGCGGGCTTAAACCAAGGATACGCTTTTTTGGGGCATGTTCCTTTACTTCCTCGGCCGCTTCCTCCAAAATGCCTTTGTCTTTCAACAAAAGTTCATAAAAGAATTTAAGGGATAAAAACAGTAAATAACCGCCACCAACCAGCTTGAGCCAATCAATTTGAATTAAATACTGCGCAAGCAAAAGGGCCGAACCCCTGAAAACATATGCCAGCACCAGGCCAATACGCAGGGCTTTTACTTGCTGCTGTTTGGGTAAGTGCCTTACAAGGGTAGCCAGCACAGCAGCATTGTCAACCGACAAAAGACTTTCAATAAAAACAATGTTAAGAATGGTAAAAAAGGCCTTACCTAAATCGGGACCAAAAATTGAGTGTAAAAAATCCATACCGGTGATGGCTAAAGTAGGATTTAATTGGGTTTGAGAAGAGAAAAAAAATAAGATTATTGAACAGTTATTCAGTATGCCGGTATACCAGTGTATCGGTATATTCGTGTATTGGTATACCGGTACTTGTTGTATAATTTACTGATATACTGACACACCGATACACCGGCACACAGCTAACCCGCTACTTCTTCAACTTGCCGGGAAAAACTTTCCTGAATTTCTCCAATTTGGGTTGGATAACGTATTGGCAATATCCCTGTTCGGGATTGTTGTTGTAATAGTTTTGATGATAATCTTCGGCCTTATAAAAATTGGTAAGTTCTGCAACCTGGGTCACGATGGGGCTGCTGTACGCACCACTTTTGTCAAGCTCAGCTACAAGGGTCTCGGCCCTTTTCTTTTGTTCGGGTGAATTATAAAAGATTACAGACCTGTATTGAGTACCTACATCGTGCCCCTGGCGATTGAGGGTGGTTGGATCATGCACAGTAAAAAACACTTCGAGTATTTCTTCGAAACTCACTTTTTTTGGATCATAAACTACCTGTACCACTTCGGCATGACCGGTTGTGCCGGTGCAAACCTCCCTGTAAGTTGGATTTTTTGTTGTGCCACCAGCATATCCTGAGATGACTGTTTGGACACCCTCAAGGTTTAACAAAACTGCTTCAATGCACCAGAAACAACCGCCTCCAAGTGTAACCGTTTCCATTCCGTCCATATTAATTTCCTGTGTTGGTTTATTGATCAAAGCGTTTTGATTATTTGTTGAAGCCGAACCGTGGCATTCAAAAAACAAAACACTTATAAAAACAAAAATCTGCCATGTGAACCTATACATGAATAAACTGTTTTAATTTATCCAATATACGACCTGGGGCCGGTTTCGGTTTGCCGGTTTGCTTGTCAACAAAAACCAAAACCGTTTCGCCAGTGTTGATTACACTACCCGCTTCATTTTTGGTTTCGTAGGTAAACCGGATGCGCGCCATGGGCATTTCATGAATGAAAACAGTGATTGCCAACTGGTCATCGTAATAAGCCGGTTTTTTGTATTTAATGTTGAATTCGGAAACGGGAAGCAAGGTACCTTCATCTTCAAGCTCCTTATAATTGACGCCAAGTTGCCTCAACGCCTCAACGCGTGCCACTTCAAAATATGTTGCATAATTACCATAATATGCATACCCCATGCGATCGGTTTCGCTGTACCGCACGCGTATGTATATGGTGTGCGAAAACATGTGTTAAAAAAGATTAAAACCCGGGAGGCTGTACGCTTGCGCTTGCCTCAACACCCAAATTGATTATGGTCCATAAGGCATTTTTACCGCCATTGTTTAAAACCAGCTCGGCATGACCACCGCTCATATCCATACCCCCAACGGTGTATTTGAGTTTTTCGGCCAGTTTTTGAGTCATGTCACTTTTATCAATTTGACCTATAATACTATTCAGGTCAAAATAAAATGAGAAGGGTTTTGCCAATGCCTTTTTTGCCACACCATCCAATTGAGGCATTTCATTGGGTGTAGTGTTTGCCGCCAGCGCCTCATCATTGGTATAAAAAACAATACCTGGCCTGAATGAAACATAAGCGGGTTCCCACTCTGAACCCACGGAATAGTAATTTCCTTTTTTCTTGTCTTTTGCAATGGAGTCAACAAGGGTTTCAATGTAATTGTTGTTCAAGGTTGCAATAAGTGACATTTGCGGAACGGTGCGCGACTCTTCCTGTTTAAATCCAAGGAAGGAAAACAATATATTTCCTTTGAGGCTTTCCAAAATACGCGTAACATCCAACCTTGTTCGTGCACGGGCTTCTTCAAAAATATCTTCTTTACCAACAACGCTTATAAGCCAGTCAAGTCCTTTTTGAATGTTGCCGTTCATGGCCACAAACCCGTTCATTTCACCTGAACCAACCATGGTCAGCAGCGCATCGGGCGTGCCTTCCTTTGAGAAAAAATCCATTTCATTTTTTACAGCATTGCTGTAATTGTTTGTGAGATCGGCTAAAATTTTATCGTTTTCAAAATTTATGATCAGCATGCTTGATGAGCCCTTCATTTTATTGGTTACGCGGTTCAGCATTTCCATGTCATCCTGGTTGGCTGCATCCTGGGGTATGTGTTTCTGCAATTCGGCAAACTTGTCAAAATTTGTAAAAAAGGCCATGTCAGCTTTTGCCGCTACAAATTTTTCAAATGCTGCCGAAGGTTTTTTCTCCTCTTTAAGCGAGGTAACAATCTTTTTAAAAACTTCTTTTGAATCCTGTCCCTTTGCCACAACTGTTAAAAACAATTCATTGTTCCACCCAACCGTAGCATCATTTTCGGTTTGCGTATTGTACCCTTCTATTTCCTCGAATTTTTCATTGCCCTCATCTTTCAATACTTTTTCAAATTTTTCTTTATCGCCAACCTTGGCAATTATCCATACAATGGGCCCTTTGGCATCACCCCCAACGCCAAGGTATGATTTACCACTCAGGTCCATTCCTGCTTTTGAGGGGTCTGACAGGTAATCAATTTTTTCAGCCAGGAGCATTTGTGCCATCATGGGAATATTCTCTTTTGTAGAAATCCCTCCTTCTTTTAATAAATCGCCAATGCTGACTGACATCATAAAACCAGGTTCAGTATTTGCTATAATGCGCGAAACGGCATCGTCATATTTCACTGACTTGCTGCCGCAAGCGTTTAAAAGCAATGTACCTGCAATAAGGATTCCCGGTAAAAAATTTTTAAGGTTCATAACTTAAGGTTGTTTAGGGTTCAGGCGATTTTTAATTAGCGCACAAATATATAATTTTATGCTCTAAAACCGTTTTTAGGGTGTACCTGAGTTTATAACATGCATACGATTGAACCCTTTTACCGCTGGCTTGACCTGTATAACTCGGAAGAGGATCCACGCTCACCTTTTTTTGAGCGCTTTCACAGTGAGTTTGAATTTACCCACCAAATATATAATTATCTCATTCATCCTCAATGGGATGACATAGGCTCCCCCACCCTTTTCCTTCGGGTTATTTATTGTGATTATACCCTCAGCTATGCCATAATTGAGCTGATTGGGGAATGGAACGATGCTATTAACAACGATATTATGTTGTTGAAAAGAGAAGTGGCCGACCACATGATTGCTGAGGGAATAAAGCATTATATGTTTATTGGGGAAAATGTGCTCAATTTCCATTACAGCGATGACAGTTATTATGAAGAATGGTTTGAGGACCTTAATGCAGTTGACGGCTGGATTGCCTTCCTAAATTTCAGGCCGCACGTAATGGATGAAATGAAAAAATGCAACATTGATCAATATGTGTTAAGCGGAGGTGAATTTGACGATTTTGAATGGAGGACTTTTATGCCAAAGCAATTGTTTAAAAAGGTAGAGACGGTGTATAGAAAACGCCTGGAATAATTAAATAGTAATAGTGGCATTATTTATTCCTGCGTTTTGCTTTTTGCCTGAGCAGCCATTCCCTGGCATCGCCTGGGGTTCTGAAAGCCTTTACCTTGATGGAATGAGAAGCCTTTAAGTCGGCCATTAAATTTATCATCAACCGTTGCGCAAGCGAATGCACAACAATGGCGCTGATGCGGGTTAACCCGAGCCCTTCGGGCGAATACGAAAGTTCACGCGCTTCCTTTGACAAGGTGGTGTATTTTCCCATATCAATCAAAATAAGAGGCCGTTCCCCCTGCTGTTGATTTTGCTTCATTATTGTAAACACTGCACGCGCCAATTCAATGTCAACTTCGGTTTCGGGCACGAAAGCAAGATAGGTAATGCCGTTGTCCCAGAATTCAATCCGGGCACGGCCTAAATTATAGGTCTTTACCACCTCATGCGGAATGTTTGCGGACACTCAATTAGTTTTTACTCACTTTGCAGGGGCCGGTCGTTTTGTCAAATTCTACCAACAGCATGTAGGGCCCTTTAACAATAGTACTAAAATCAATTGTTCGTGATTTAACCGGAGCGATTTTTTTTTGAGATATAACGGTGCGGCCACTCATGTCTTTCACGACCA
>DASPJQ010000445.1:0-4181 GCA_035628535.1 Flavobacteriales bacterium
TGAGAACTCGGTAATTTTTAAAAATGAAATTGAAGAGCTGAAAAACAAATTTTCAAAACTTGCGGTAACCTACGTATACTCGCGCCAGGAGTCATCTGATAAATTGTTTAGCGGACGTATTGATTCCCCTAAGTGCAAAGAACTTGTTTCACGTTTCGGGCTTGCATCGAACGATGAGTTTTTTATTTGCGGTCCCGAGGAAATGATTATGGCTGTAAGCGAAACCCTCAAAGCAAACAAAGTTGATAAAACAAAAATCCATTTTGAATTGTTTACCACACCGGTAAAATTAAAGCAGGAAGCCAAAGATGTGGCCGATTTCAACGGCATTTCAAAAGTTACCACCATTATTAATGGCGAAGAGGTTACATTTGATTTAAGCGGAAAGGGAATGAGTGTACTGGATGCAGCTATTAAGGCCGGGGGCGATGCACCTTTTTCCTGCAAGGGAGCGGTATGTTGTACCTGCCGCGCAAAAATAATTGAGGGTAAGGCTAAAATGGACATGAATTATGCTTTGAGCGATGAAGAAGTGAACGATGGATTTATTTTGACCTGCCAAAGCCATCCGTTGACTGAACGGTTGATAGTTGACTTTGATGTTTTGTAGATACCGCCACTAATATACACGAATAACACCAATGGTGATAAGATAAAAAGTTCTTTTGACAAACTTGCCTTTCTTCCAAAGTATTCACAAATACCAAAGTGATTATTGTGAAAGAAAGATAATGGTGTCATAACAGGAAAATGGGTGTTATTCGTGCCTTACGGCTAAAAATAACGAAAGTATGAACCGTTACCAACAAAATATCGAAATCCTTTGCAACGAGCACCGCATTGACCTGAGTGAGCTGGCCGATAAACTGCGTTGTGACATATCCGATATTTTTCGACCTAAACCTGATACCCTCATCAGCCTGTCTGAATTTTTTAACGTAACCATTGATGCGCTCATTAAAGCTCCACTGATGAAAGTTTCGCAAATACGCGAATACCCGGTTAAAATGCTGGTTATGGATGTTGACGGGGTTTTGACCAGGGGAGAAATTACGTATACTGAAAATGGCGATGAAATAAAATCGTTTAATGTGAAGGATGGCTATGCCATCAAGCAGTTAAAAAAAAATACAAAGCTTATTGTGGGAATCATCTCGCACAGCGTTCACACCAATATTCTTACCAAGCGAAAGACCATTCTTGACCTGGATTTTGCTGAAATTAGCAGCGCCCCCAAGGAAGAAACGCTGAAGCAGAAATGCAAGGAGTACAAAATTGAAACAAAAGACGTGATGTACGTGGGCGATGACCTGAACGACATTGCCGTTATGAAACTGTGCGGCCTGGTTGCGTGTCCCAACGATGCTGTTGATGATGTGAAACGCATTGCACACGTTATTCTGAGATCAAAAGGTGGCGAAGGATGTTTGAGGGAGTTAATAGACGGTTATTTGAATAAGTAGAAGTTAGAAGTTTGATTTGAGCTAACTTTTGAACCCCGCCAATTTATTTATACATCAATAAAATCTTAACCCTGGTTAAAGCCTCCACAACAATTGTTGCAATGGCAAACCAACGGTCCCAAATAAAGTATACTTTGCAAAGTTTCTATTTAGTTCGTTGTTTTTTTGTCGTAATGATCTGTGACAACTGCGATCATGGTTGCCGCAGTTGAAAATAAACATCATTATGTAAAACAAAGAAAGTCGGTATAAAAAAGATAAGAAAACATAAAGAACGCTTTGACCGGAATTTTATTGGCACGTAGGTGTTTTCAGAAGATCTTTTTTTTGATTAATTATCGTGCAAGTGCAACTCTTTCCCCCTTGAATTTATATCCCCTTAACAACTCGTCAACCTTCATTCTTTTTTTGCCAGGCAATTGCAGGTTTTTAATATCCAGGTACCCATCTTTGCAATATATATGTAAATAGGACTTATGATCGGTTACTACTAATCCCGGTACCTTGTTGTGTTTCTCCTCCACAAAATAGGCCTCAAAAATTTTAATGCTCAGGCATTCATTTTTTTCATCATAATAGTCGGCATAGGCGGTTGGATAAGGGCTCAATCCACGAATAAGGTTATAGATTTTTTTTCCATTCTGAGTCCAGTCAATTTTACAGGTATCTTTGAAAATTTTAGGCGCTGCTTTCAATTCGTTTTCACAGGTAAAATACGCGTTTTGTTCTTTGGCCTTTGCTGTGCCATCAAAAATACTGTGCACGGTTTTTACCAATAATTCGGCCCCTTTTACCATCATAATATCATGCACTGTTCCTGCGGTATCGGTATAAGAAATGGGTATTTCAACCGAATCAATTATTTTTCCGGTGTCAATTTCCTTTTCAATAAAAAAGGTTGTGGCCCCGGTTTTTGTATCGCCATTGATCACGGCCCAATTGATGGGCGCGGCACCGCGGTATTGCGGCAACAACGACCCGTGCAGGTTAATGGTCCCGTATTTCGGCATGCTCCATACAATTTCAGGCAACATCCTGAACGCAACCACTACAAACAAATCGGCATTTATTTTTTGCAGTTCCTTAATGAATTTTTCGTCCTTTAATTTTTCGGGTTGCAATACCGGTAAATTGTGTTGGAGGGCAAATTCCTTTACTGCTGACGGGACCAGTTTTAATCCACGCCCGGCAGGTTTGTCAGGAACCGTAACCACGGCTTTAACGGTAACCCCGCTTTCCACCAATTGCTTTAACGACTCCACCGCAAAAGCGGGGGTGCCCATAAACACAATATTTTTTGAATCGCTCATTAATTCACTTTCATTTTAACCACAAAGCAGGCCGCTTTGCGGCAACAACAGGGAACAGAGAACCTCCGTTCTTAAATTTCAATGGTTTTCCACTTTCCCTTTCGCAAATATAACAAAGCAAGTAAAATCATGAAACAAAAGTAAACGTATTCTATGCACCACACCAAATAAATGGGCTGTGGAAAAACCATGGTGACCAACCAACCCATAACCGTATATAATAAAATGGAAATGAACTCAATTATAAACGAAGCCCGGGTGTCACCCGAACCCGATATCATACTTGTAAGGGCCACCGAAACGGAAAACATGACCATTGCCAGCGAAACCAGTTGCAGGGTAAGAATGGTGTCTTTTAAAATTGAAACATGGTTATTAATGAGGGGAACCACCACCCATGGGTAAAAGAAATTGGCATGGGTAAATACAAAGGTGCAAAACAAACTGCAACCAATAATCCTGCGCATGGCAGGCCTAATGTCTTCAATTCTTTTTTCGGCCAGTAATTTGCTCACAATGGTTTTGGTGGTTGTACCAAACGACAAAACCGATGCCAGGCATATGTAATAAAAATTGCGTATGGTTTGGGAAATTTCAATTTGTTTTTGCCCCATGTTTTCAATCATGAAAAAGAAAATGGTCCATGAACCCACCGATACAAATCCCTGCCCGATCAAAGGTACCCCAAGTTTAACAATCTCCCTTAACCGCGATGCCGAAATTTTGTTTTTAAAGAAGTGCCTTATTTCAGGGTCTTTTTTTGAGAACAGGAAAAACAAAAGATAAGTCCCGCCTGCGCATCCGTCAGAAATAGCGGTTGACCAGGCAGCTCCTTCAAGTCCCATTTCGGGAAAACCGAAATTTCCGAATATCAGACCATAATCCAAAACAAAATTGGTAGCTCCCTGCACAATTGTAGCAAACATAACGGGAAGCGTTTTGCCCCTACCGGTATAATAAGCAAAAAAACCGATTTCAAGGATACTGAAAAAAATCCCATAGATGCGTATACCCATGAACATGTTCATTTTTTCTTCTATAACAGGTGATGATACTGTTGCTGCGAACAGGTAAGAACTGCCGAATTTTAGCAGGAGAAACAATGCGGCATGAAGTATGCCAATCAATACAAACGTGTTCCACATCGTTTCGGCTATGCCTCTTGCGTTTTTTTCACCGTCACGCCTGGCTATTAAGATTTGCGAGGCTCCTCCAAGGCCGTAACTCACCATAATGATGGTAATGTATAAAAGACTGGCATTTCCAGAAGCAACCATGGAAGCGCCCTGGAATTCTCCCTCGTCAATGCGGCTCAAAAAAGCCGAGTTAATGATGGCTACAATGAATTCGGCCAACATGCCAAACATAACGGGCAGGGTCATACGCAGTATGGCAGCATATGTCAACA
>DASPJQ010000446.1:0-1132 GCA_035628535.1 Flavobacteriales bacterium
GCGCCATGGGCGTTTTAATGCGCAGGAACGCCATCATTGTATTAATGTGCATTGAATTAATGCTCAACGCGGTTAACCTCTTGCTGGTTGCTTTTTCAACCTATATGGGTAATGCTGACGGACAACTCATGGTGTTTTTCATCATGGTAGTGGCCGCAGCCGAAGCAGCTGTGGGACTGGCCATTCTCGTGATGGTTTACCGCAATACCAAATCAACCGATATTAGTTTCCTGGACAAATTAAAAGGATAGTCAATGGCAATAGATAAACTCATTCCCTTAGTTCCCTTATTTCCCTTACTGGGTTTTTTAATTACCGGTTTATTCGGTAAGCAATTGTCAAAAGCGGCCGTAGGTGCAATTGCATCGGGCGCCATTCTTTGTTCATTTGCCATAACGGTGGTGTTGTTTATGAAAGTACACGATGCCACTGTGGCCAATGTGTTTACCTGGATCAGCATCGGCACATTTGAAATTAATTTTTCGTTCCAGGCCGACAATTTATCCATATGGATGATGCTTATCATTACCGGCATTGGTTTCCTCATTCATGTTTATTCAACCGGGTACATGCACGATGATGAAGGTTTTTATAAATTCTTCGCCTATTTGAACCTGTTTGTGTTCAGCATGTTATTGTTGGTAATGGGCAGCAATTACGTGATGATGTTTTTTGGTTGGGAAGGCGTGGGATTATGTTCGTATTTATTAATCGGTTTCTGGTACAACAACAAGGAATACGGCAAAGCAGCGCGCAAAGCATTTATCATGAACCGCATTGGCGACCTCGGTTTGCTGATCGGTTTGTTTTTGATTTACCGGAATTTTGAATCGTTTGAATATTCGGTTGTATTCAATAAGTCCATGTCAAGCGTTGGCAACCATGAAATGTTCTGGATCACTACATGTTTGTTTATTGGTGCCATGGGTAAAAGTGCACAAATTCCTTTGTATACGTGGTTGCCTGATGCCATGGCGGGCCCCACGCCTGTATCGGCACTCATTCACGCTGCTACCATGGTTACGGCCGGTGTATACATGATCACACGTTCCAGCCTTTTATTCCAGGCATCGGATGAAACCCAAATGCTGATACTGGTTGTAGGTTTGGCAACCTCTATTTTCGCGGCCAT
>DASPJQ010000447.1:0-1070 GCA_035628535.1 Flavobacteriales bacterium
AAAAATCAGTACGTTAAATCCGATCATACATGAGTTGCCGTTTATTCTCAGATACGACCAGAAACAGGGAGACAGTAAAATGAATATCCGGAAAACTATTTTTCAAACCTTACGCTTATTGCGGTCATAAAACAAAAAAAATTGACGAAGCACGTTTCATTTGCTATTGCAGGAATCGTTATTGTTTTATTTGTTCATTTATTCCGGTTAGGAAGTTATTCGATCAATCCGGATGAAGCAGTAACCCTGATGATTGCGAAAGGCAGAATTAACGAGCCAAGCACCTATTTGTCAGCCAAGCCAGTGCCGTTAAACAAAAATCCATTTACACAATTCGATTACTTAAAGCAAAACACGCTGTCAAATACTGTTGACGCCGCTCTCAGGGATAATGGGAACGGAATACTTTACAACCTGTCATTACATACCTGGCTAAATTTTTTCCCGGTAACTGTTTTCAACGCGCGATTGCTTTCGGTTTTGTGCGCACTTCTTTGCATCTGCCTCACCTATCAATTCGTTAACCGCATTTACAACCATCAACTGACCGCGGTGCTTACCGCTTTACTTCTGGGACTTCATCCTTTGTTTTTAAGCTACTCCCATCAGGCAAGGAGTCCGATGATGTGCTTATTATTTTTTTTACTCTCGTTGCAATTTTTATTGACGGCAAAACAAAACGAATCAATTATTCATTGGTGCCTGACAGGATTATTTGCGCTCTGTTCATTCCTTTGCCATTATCTCATCATATATGCCTACTTATTTGCAGCGATTTGGTTTTTGTTATACCAGCAAACGGATTGGTGGAAAAGTAGATCACAGATTGTGGGGATATTTTGTGGCTTTGTGTTATTTGTTGCCGGTGTAATGCTTTGGTTTAAATACTTTGGTGGCGATAAAGGTTTGGAAGTAATAAAAAATCAAAATGAAGTTATACTCACTTTGCCGGACAGTAAGCTTTCTATCGGAAATTATTTGAAAGGTTTATTACGTCAGCTTTCCGGCATCTTCGGTATTCATTTTCAGTTCCTCGGTTTCAGAATACGTGAATACGGTATTTTCATTAT
>DASPJQ010000448.1:0-2768 GCA_035628535.1 Flavobacteriales bacterium
AAACGTCCGTTAACCAGTGTTAAACATGTATACATTGACAAGTGTCCTGAGTGCGGAACACCACTCATTCGAAAAGAAGGAGAGGCCGTGCATTATTGTCCCAACGAGTGGGGTTGTGCGGTTCAGTTGAAAGGTAAAATAGCGCATTTCACCTCGCGCAGGGCCATGGATATAGAAGGGTTAGGTGAGGAGACCGTAGAACAGTTGTTTGATGCTGGGCTTATAAAAAATTATGCCGATATATATGACCTTAAAAAAGAGCAATTGTTGCCGCTTGAGCGAATGGCCGAAAAATCGGTAAACAATTTGCTTGCAGGCATTGAAAAATCAAAACAGGTGCCATTTGAAAGTGTTTTATTTGCCATTGGTATACGGTATGTGGGCGAAACGGTGGCCAAAAAACTGGCAAGGCATTTTAAAACCATTGACGCCCTTAAAAACGCAAACTTTGAAGCCTTGTGCGAGGCCGATGAAATTGGCGATAAAATAGCGCAAAGCATCGTGTCGTTTTTCGCATCGCCCGGGCAGGTAGCCATGGTTGAAAGGCTTAAGGCGGCCGGCTTGCAGTTTGAAACCGCAGGTGAACAAAACGTGTCTGATAAATTGAAAGGCCTTACGTTGGTGGTATCGGGCACCTTTGCTAATTTCAGCCGTGATGCCATTAAAGAAAGCATTGAAAAAAACGGGGGAAAGGTTGCCTCAAGCATAAGCAAAAAAACAAATTACGTACTGGCCGGTGCCGACATGGGTCCTTCAAAATTGCAAAAGGCCAATGATTTGGGAGTAAAAATAATTTCGGAACAGGATTATATTGAAATGATCAGCTAATGGGGTTGTTTGATGGCATAAAACGAAGGTTGGCGCAAAGCAATTACAGGCGCGAATTCAAAAATTACAAACGCTCGGGTAAAGTGTATAACATGGACGAAGCCCGTTCAGTTGCCATTTTATACCATTTGGACAATGAGGAAACGTTCAGCATCATAAAAAAGTACGTCAAATACCTGAAAGAAGAAGAAGGAATCAAACGCATTATGGCTGTGGGTTATTATGATGGTGATGAAAAAGCCGTTCCTGCATACGTGTCTCCCAAACTTGAATTTGATTTTTTACTCAGGCACGAGCATGCCAAATCGGGAAAGCCGTCAGGAAACATTGTAAAGAATTTTGTTGAGCAGGATTACGATATTTTAGTGGATTTGACCTATGATAAGAAGCTGCCACTTATGTACGTCCTCAACTGGTCGGTGGCGCGGTTCAAAGTTGGTGTACACCAGGAGGAAAACCTGCAATTTTATGATCTAAATATTATACAGAACAATAAAAGTTTAACCGATCTGATTGATAACATCAACATGATCCTAAAAAAAATAAACAAACCGCATGTTGCTTAATTTACGAGGACTGGGCGTTGCAATGGTAACACCATTCAAGAATACCGGAGAAATTGATTATCCCGCCCTTCAAAAATTGACCGAACACCTGATTGCCGGCCATACCGACTACCTGGTGGTGCAGGGTACTACGGGCGAATCAACCGTGCTTACCGATGATGAGAAACGTTCAGTATTGGATTTTATTCTTGAAATAAATAATAAACGCAAGCCGGTTGTACTGGGAGTGGGAGGTAACAACACCAGGGATTTGCTGGAGATTTTTGATACATTTAATTTTACCGGTGTTGATGGAATTTTATCGGTAAGTCCTTATTATAACAAACCCACGCAGGAAGGGTTGTATGCCCATTACAAAGCACTGGATGCGGGAGCCCCACGTCCAATCATCCTTTACAAGGTACCCGGCCGTACAGGTCGCAATATGCGTGAAGAAACCATTATTGCCCTGGCAAACGACTGTAAGAACATAATAGGCATTAAAGAAGCATCAGGTATGTTCAATCAAATAATGGGCATTGTTCAAATGGTACCCGAAAGTTTCCAGGTGGTTTGTGGTGACGATGCCATTGCCCTACCCGCCATAAGTGTTGGGTGTGTGGGTTGCATTTCGGTTATTGGCAATGCTTTTCCAAAAGAATTCCGTAACATGATTGACCTTGCCCTCAAAAATAATTTTAGAGAGGCGCAGGACATCCATTACCATTTGCTTGATCTTATGCAAAGCCAGTTTATTGAAAGCAATCCCAGTGGTATAAAAGAGATTTTGAAATACATGGGCATGTGTGATAACCACGTGCGTTTGCCGTTGGTACCGGTTACCGAGCCCACTTCAAAAAGGATCTACAGTTTGCTGGCCGAGTGTCCGTATGTGAAACTGTGATTGGTTATTTCCCAATTTGTCAATCATGGATTCAATTATACTTAAAAGCGCTCCTAACGAACACTACGCAGGCCCCATAATTGCTTTTTTTGGAATGTTTTTAGCAATGCCTCTTGTGAGTATGCGTGCCCATGGTTTCAGTGCAGGAAACATCATTTTTTTTATTTTTATGATAATCTTGCTTATTTGTCTCGTTATTGTATTTAAAAATTCACATTCGTTTTTGAAAATTGACAGCGAGGCAATATCCTATAACGTGACAGGTATAAATAACAAACCCAGCGTTGAGTGGGAATATAAATTTTCAGAAATTGTTCAGGTTAAAATTGAAAAAACCAGGATGGCGAAATCAGAAGCCATTCGTGTCTTTATTTTTGAAACCCCTCAAAAAATGGTTGAGAAAAAAATGCCAATCTGGTTGAATTTGCCGGCACAAGAAAAGATTAAGGCGTTTGCGTCTATATATCATAAAAATAAAATCCTGGTAGAAT
>DASPJQ010000449.1:0-5734 GCA_035628535.1 Flavobacteriales bacterium
CAATACAGCCAAACCGCAAGCATGTTTTTCTTCGGGTGCGGGCGGCATTGGAATATCAAATGGCGTGCAAAAAAAGAGCAAAGCATAAACTGTTCCAGCACATATGCCATAAATAGATTTGGCTCCTTCGTCAGCCAGTGCATTAGTCAGGCGCGCTGCCAGGAACATACCAATAATAAATAAAAAAAAGATAAGTGTTTGTGACATGGTGACACTTTATGGTAAATACCGCTACCTGAAAAAAGTAACCTTAAATCCGGGTTGTTTATTTTCAAGGCAATGGTACCGGAAATCGCGTTGAGCCCGTTTTAGCTCATGGTTCAAAAATGATGCGGCAACCGGGTAAATTTGCCCGTAACCATTCAATTTCTTTTGCGGCAATGGGGTTGCCTGTTAGACCTAATGATTTTAATTTTTTAAGGTTCACAATGCCAGGCGGGATTGACGAAATGCCGCAGCCAAAAAAATACATCTCTTCCAGGTTTTCCATTTTCATCAAAACGGTTATATCATTTATGCCGGTATTGTCGGAAAGGTCTATCGATTTTAATTTGTTAAGTGCGGCTATTTCGCCAGGAATTTTTCGGATGTTATTTACGTTAAGTTGCAGCGTTTCAAGGTTTGCAAGCTTTGCAATTTCCAGCGGAATTCCACCAAGGGCCCGGCAAGTGGTATCATTCCTTTTATTGTCAGAAACCGCATAATCGCAATCCATGCCTGTAATGGATAGCTGTTTGAGATGCGTCATATTAAAAACATATCCGGGAATGGTACTTCGTTTCAATTCCTCAAGATGCCTTCTATAGACATGAATTGTTTTAACGTAATTCGCCCAACGTGCCGCCCCTTGCTGATGGATCAGGGTATCGTTTTCATCCCAGGGGTATTCCTGCCAATCGTAATTGATTTCATTCAGTATGTTGCGCACTTCGTCTTCGGCACCATTAATCCTGAATCCCTTGCCAATAATATATCCGTAATATACGTAAACATTTAACTCCAATACCCGGTGGGCGTGTAGCCGGGTCATTTCATTTTTGCTTTGTAAAAGTGGTAAAACCGCTTCCATGGCCGTTGTGCCCATTTGACCGAGCTTATAAACACCTGGTGTAAAGTCCGAATGGAGTAGGTCAGCGTCTTCGTCAATGGTGAGCACAAGTTTTTTTATTTCAGCGGTGTCCTGCGCCCGAAGCAATATGCTAACAGAAACAAACAAGGTTATGAGAGAAAGCGTTTTCATATGAATTACCCGTTCAGAAAAAATGACCAATGGTTCAACATAACTGGTTTTATTGTGGCCTGATGCGTGTGATCTCAAACTCAACCCTGCGGTCATATTTATCTTCTTTTCCCGTCTTGAAATCTGATTTCATGCCCTTGTGACCCATGCGGCTGGCCGCAATGCCCTTGGCGATTAAATAGTCATAAATGGCTTTGGCGCGCGCTTCTGAAAGGTTAAACAAGCCCGTTTCAAAATCCTCACCATCCTTACCGGGAGGTTCACAACAAATATGTCCCAAAATCATAAAATCAAACCAGGTGTTTTTTTGAAGGTATTCGGTAAGGCTGTCCATTGTGGCGTATGATTCTTCCAGCAATTGGTGTCTTCCACCAATGAACAACAAACGGCTCAATGTGATTTTATCTCCTACCTTGAATTTACCCGAAAGTATTTTGTCAATACCGTTAGACGCTTTGGGTGTATAGGTTATGGTTATCTCGGCCCTGCGGTTCTGTGCGCGCTGCTGCGAAATGCCTTTTTTACTGGCTTCATCAATTGGCAATTCGCTTCGGCCGGCAATTTTGGTAAACAGCGTTGCCGGATAATTTAGCCCGGAAAGAAATTCTTTTACAGCATTGGCGCGGTTGGCCGACAGCGTATCGTTATACCCGGTATTGCCGCGGTCATCACAAAAAGCAGTTACTGTTATACCTGTAATTTTAACGGTATCCATTTTTCCCAGAAAGCGTTTTACGGATGATTGTTCTTTATCGGAAACCGTATAACTGTCCGTATTGAAAAACACATTGAAGGAAACTGTTTGTTCCTGAGAAAACCCCGCCAATGCAAGCAGTGAAAGCAGTCCGGTTGTATAAAGTTGCCTGATCATGGTTTGCTGATTTACCTGTTAACGGAAAAACGGTGTAAAGGTAACCGTCTTTTTCGTTTTTTTTAATGTTAAAATTGCTTAATGATGCCGCACTGTTCACCGCAAACCAAAATTGCTTCACTGTGAATAATCTTTCAATAAAAAGTAACCAAATAAATCAAGGCTTTTATGAAACCGGAAGATTTACATTTTAAAACTCCTTTCACCTTTATATACCACCTTATCATATTCAGTAATGCGAACTAAATCAAAGCCAAGGGTTATCGTTTTTCGGTCTTTAGCAAGTACCTGAACTTTACCGTTCATGTTGTTGTTTCGCTCTTTGGATGGCCAAATCCAAACGGATGATAACTGATAGTTGCACTGAATCATTAACGAGTCTTTTTTTACGTCAAACCGGGTGCCAGCTTCCACATTGGTTGGAATGATAATACGTAGGTTATGCTCATGTTCCTTGTCAACGCTGTGCTTTACATTATAGTTCGTTATTACTTCAAACTGGCACTTGTTGTTTCCTATGCGGCTGGCGTTCGTTTTTTCGCTATAATGCATCCTGTTTTTTAAATCCAGTACATTAAGCGGTTCGGTACCTGCGTGTGAGACCAGCATACAGGGAACGAAAAAACAGAATAAGTTGTAAATAAGCCAATTCATATTTTACGTTTTACTTATAGGAAATAACAGGCGTTTGTTTTATGTAAACGTTTTTTTCAACCGCTTCAACCATGAATTTCGCAACGTTTTTACGGCTGATGGTCAGGCGCGGTTTTTGAGTTTTATCCAGTATTACCCTTATTTCCTTTTCTTTTTCCGAATTGATTAACCCAACCGGGCGCACAATGGTCCAATCCAGGTTTGAATTTTTCAAAAGCGTTTCCTGGCGTTCATGGTCGGCATATCCCAAACCAATTTTACTGTTGTTGATCATGAACCTGAACCAGGCAGGAATGTCTTTTTTTGTTTCATGCGTACCCCAGGCCGAACAAACCACTACGCGTTTTACAAGACCGGTATCAATAATCTTTTTTACGGTGTCAGACATAAGGGTAGGCGGGGTGCGCAGTTTGGCCCAGGGAAAATCAGACGTGCGCGAAATATTCAAGGTACTGATAAGCGCATCACACCCGGTTATGGCCTTTGCAAGCAAATCGTTATCTGAAGGAACGCCTTCGAAAACGGTTAAATTACCCTGGTAGTTTTCCAATTTAGTTTTATTGCGAACCAGGGCGTGAACCGTATGCCCGTTTTTCAATGCGGTTTGCAACACCCATTTACCGGTGCGGCCGGTTGCCCCAAGTATAGCCAGTTTCATGATGACAAGGTATAAAAAACAGTAAATTATTCAACCGCTATTTTCCCGCTTAGCCGCAAGTTGCTTTTACCGGTTATGTTGAACAGGTAAAGCCCGGGCTCAAGCCGGTTCCGTTGTATGCTAAATGTGTTTTCAAATGAAACAAGCTGGTGCACCTGCTGGCCGTTGCTGTTGTACAAGGTCAATGCCAATTCCTGTAATGGCAGGTTGTCCAATTTCAGCGTTGCCTGGGTGGAAAAGGGATTTGGAAATAAAGTATAGGCTACCGCATTATCGTATTCGTATATGTCAACGCTGTTTGTTTTATCCATAAACCTCAGGTAAATTTCGCGAACACCGTCATTGCCCGGGTCGGCAACCCAGGTGATAATAATTTGTCCCAGGGTATCGCCAGAAATACTGCGCGCATAATATCCATTGCAGGTTATTTCGGTTGCCAAATGACCCAAAGCCCCTGCAGCAATACCGCTCATTGAAAGTTCTACATTGTTTCCGGCAGCAAGAAACCGGTTTGTTGTCCAGGTAATGTAAATTTCACTATCAAGCGGATTTTGATAAACTGCCGGTAAAATATCGGTATACAGCGGGCTTGTGTCATAGGTAATGCTGTCATCGGCCGACCAGGACCCGAAACTTGCAGTCGTTTTATAGAAAATTTCATTGGTGGCCGAAAGGTAATTGTACGGACTATCGTTGTACCGTTGCCAGGTAAGCACATAGGTGCTGTCATACGTTTCATACAGGTAAGGCATGTTGTCCTGGTATGGGTGGGTAACAAATGTCCCTGGTGCAGGGGACCATGTGGCCCCGCCATCGGTTGACATCAAAAAGTAAATGTCCATGTTGCCACCGGCATCAGATGCGTAAGTTACAATGAGGAATCCGTTATGATCAATCAATAAATTCGGCATCCAGTCAACGGCAGGGTTCATGGTTAAGTTTAGAGGCGTGGTCCAGGTAAACGCATCGGCCGACTGTGTGTAAAAAACATCAACTGCGCCACCGGCAATGGTGAAAAAAGTCATGTGAAACGTTCCGTCAGGCGCTTGTTTCAAACAGGGATAATAACAACTGTCGGTCATTGCAATGGCAATCCATGTAGTGTCCCAGGTTAGTGCCCCATCGGTTGAACGGGTAATTAATATAGATGGTGTAGGAAGCGAATCGGAAAAAAAAGCCACATAATAGTTTCCATCACTTGCTTGCATGATCCAGCTGTCTTCATCGTTATTGGGGAATGAGGTTATGCGGTTATAGCAGGTGTCAACCTGGGCGGATATTGCCGGATAAAGCAAAAAAAGAAAAATGGTAAGGAATATGCTTTTCATGGTTGGTTTTTGCATAAAGATAATAAAAAAATAAAATGATAAAAAGCTGTTTTTGTCGGCCACGACCGTAAAAACCTGGTATATATACCTGCTGTATGCTGTACTTCGCTTAAATCAAGGTAAGGGACTTATTTTTTTGATTTTCCTGAACGCCACTTTTATTTCTGTTTCCAACATTTGATTGTCATAATGCCGGTAATGCATATTGGTAGGTATGCCCTTTTTATTGTATGTGTAAACAACAATTTCTCCGTTTGCCCGTGGTGCACTTCCGTAAATAATGGTTTTGGTACGTGCTGCGTCATCGTAAACGGTTTTAATGCCGGTAATGGTATCGCCTGGAGTTGACATCATCATGTTCCATTTGGTTGTACGGCCTTTTTCATCAAACAGCTCGTATCCGTATGACCTGTTCCCGTCTTCCCAAATTGTTTCCCTTATTGTTTTACCAGGTTCGTAAAAATAATTGTCGGTATATGTGCCCCCTTTTACACACTTTTCCGACACAATTTTTTTATTTTCATACACCTGGACATAAACAAACTGGGTGTCTTTATTATTAATAATGTATCGCTTTTTGTTCAGTGTATCGGTAATATAAGAATAAAGGCTTGTGTCATTTTTTGTTCCGAAACCGGCCTGGTAGTGTCCGGTGCTTACAGTTCGTTCGAATTGAAACCGGTCTCTTTCCCAAAGGCTCGGCCGGTGGTAATAAATTCGTTCGCCTTTGTCATCATACGTTTCTACCGAATATATTTCAGGCTTAAACGTAACTGTGTCGGCATGATAAAAGTAGGTTATATGGCCGGTTACAGTCGTGTTTTTTTGTCCAAAAATTTCAACGACTGACACTATAAATACAATGAACAAGTTCAGTTTTATCATTGCTGCTGCGCTAAAATAAGTTTCTTGATTAGTGCTATTTGTCCCAGGTGATAATGTGTATGCTCAATAAGGCCGTTCAGGTTACGGTAGTAATTACC
>DASPJQ010000450.1:0-3949 GCA_035628535.1 Flavobacteriales bacterium
GGATCCTTTACCGTCCAAATTTTGGTTTGGGCACTGACGGCATCACAATAGAAAACAATGAAATGCAGAATAAAAATCGAACCATGTAAACGTATATATTTCATTGCTGATGATGTTACCATACTAAGACGGCAAACCTGATGGCTGCGTTGCTTCCTGCTAAATCTATTTTTTATAATTAAAAATCAATCAGTTACAGATGATTTTTCAAAGCCGACCCCAATTGTTCGTATGCCTGGAAATCGTAATGATTCTTGTCAAACAAATGCGAAGGATGAATGTTCTTCAAAGCCGTAAGCATGATTTCGCTCCTGTTCGGGTATTTCTCCTCCCACCCGGCCAGCATTTTTTTCATGGCTGCACGCTGCATGCCTTCCTGGCTCCCGCATAAATTACACGGTATAATTGGGTATTGCATATGTTGTGCAAACAGCTCAATGTCTTTTTCGTGTGCGTAAACCAACGGACGAATAACAATATGCCTTCCATCATCAGTTTTATATTTTGCCGGCATGGCCTCCAGTTTACCGGCAAAAAACAAATTCAGGAAAAATGTTTCCAATACATCTTCACGGTGGTGGCCTAACGCAATTTTTGTAATGTCCATTTCACTGGCCACATCGTACAGAATACCTCTGCGCAAGCGTGAACAAATGGTGCACATGGTTTTTCCCTTATGCAGTTTTTCCATCACAATGCTATAGGTGTCCTTTTCTACAATGCGAAAAGGTACACCGCGTTCGGTCAAATACTTTGGCAAAATCTCCTCCGGGAAACCGGGTTGTTTCTGGTCAAGGTTCACCGCAATGATTTCAAAACTGTTCTGCAAAGCACGCTGCGCATGCAACAACATTTCAAGCATGGTATAACTGTCCTTACCCCCGCTCAAACAGGCCATCACCTTATCGCCCGGCTCTATCAGCGTAAACTCGTCCTGCACATTCCAAAACGCCTTGCGAATGCGGTGCTCAATTTTTTCTATTTCTGTTTTTTCAGCCATTTTATCATTGCATCATCTTTAGCCATATAGTTTGTTATGTTTTCATTTTTATTCCGATAGGCCGCACGTGGCATTTTTTAAAAAAGCAACAGAACCCGCAGCTTATTTTCCATTGATATTCATTTCTTTTCTTGTGAATCTTTATTCAAATCAATCTGGAATAAACACTAGTTCTTTTTTATGTCTTCTAGAGCGGTTTTAGCGCCTTTTTCTGTTCTCTTTAACCGTAATTTTTAGGTAATATCTCTATGTGGTTAAGTTTGCTTACTGCCTGTTAAAACTGATACTCTATCTCCTGCAATGGATATTCAATCTTACCACTTTCTTTTTTCGATCCGTTATTGAAGTGGAACATGTTAACCTGGTTTTTCTCCACATCGTACAATACCGAATTAATCACCTTTACTTTTCCCAATTGTACGCCCCTGGCATCATAGTTCACATAAATGTATTCGTCTTTGAACTGTATGCCCGATTTTGAACATATCACCACGTTACCATCGCTCATTACCTTGAAGTGTTTTGCCATATAAGCGTACACCACGCTGTCGCGAAACCTTATGTCGGCATGGTTTTTAATGTCCATTTCCTGTTTGGCAAACTTATTTACTGCATCCTCCATATCGTGATAAAACGCCCTGTATTCCACTTTCAAATGCCGTGCATTTCCCTTAAATGTATAATCCAGCGTTGTTACTGCAACATGGTACGGATGCCTGAAGGAAGACAGACCGGTAAGGCAAATTAGTGCCATGAATGCAGTTATTTGTCTAAACCTGCACCTGGTCAATGATTTTTCGTTTAAATTAGCCTGCATATACACATCCTTTCAATGATCCGCAAAAATACACAATATTTCCTTCAGTTCGGCCTTGCTGTCTTGCTTTTGCAAGCCGGGGTTATAAGGGGGTTTGGCCAGAATATAAAAAACAATCCCGCCTCCAACCATGGTAATAAGTTTGAGCAGTTGGGTACCATTTTGGGTGACATTAACGGTTACCGCAGTTCATCGGGCGCTCCCGGTCCCCAATACTGGCAGCAAAAAGCCGATTATGTAATAAGCGCCAGCATTGATGAAAACACCAAAACCTTGTATGGAGAAGAAACCATTACCTACACCAACAATTCACCTGAAGAATTGAGTTACCTGTGGCTGCAGTTGGACGAAAACCAGCACGATCCCGGCAGCGACAATCAAAGTTTCGATCCCGGCACCGTTGAAGCGCCTTATACCAATACCGGGCTTGACGTGCTTTGGAATAAAGAGCACCACGAAGGCCTTGGTGATAAAATAGAGTGGGTAACCGATGGATCCAACAAACCGCTTAAATACACCATCAACCAAACCATGATGCGGGTTGATTTGCCCAAACCGCTTAAACCCAAAGGCAAATTTGTGTTTAAGGTAAAATGGCATTACAAAATGAGCGACCGCATGAAAACAGGCGGCCGTGGCGGCTATGAGCATTTTGATAAGGACGGAAACGATTTGTTCACCATTACCCAATGGTACCCGCGCATGTGCGTGTACAGCGACTACCAGGGCTGGATCAACAAACAATTTACGGGGCGCGGAGAATTCACGCTCACGTTTGGAAATTTTGATGTGAGCATGACCGTACCTGCCGACCACGTGGTGGTTTCAACAGGTGTTTGCCAGAATTACAAACAAACCCTTACGCCCGAACAACTTGTCCGCTGGACCAAAGCCCAGCATTCAAAAGAGCCGGTTGAAATCGTTACCCTTGACGAAGCCAAAAAACGCGAAACCAACCCCGATAAAACCAATAAAAAAACCTGGCGCTTCAAGGCCGAAAACGTACGCGACTTCGCCTGGGGAAGTTCACGCAAGTTTGTCTGGGACGCCATGAAAATTAACGTAAGTGGTAAGGACGTTATGTGCATGAGCGCCTATCCCAAGGAAGCGTATAACCTGTGGAGGCGCTATTCAACCAAGGTAGTAGCGCACACCATCCGCACGTATTCAAAATACACCATTGATTATCCTTATCCAACTGCCATAAGCGTTGAGGCCAGTAACGGCATGGAATATCCCATGATCAGTTTTAATTTCGGGCGCTGCAATGATAAAGGCGGTTATACCGAAGGTACCAAAAACGGTATGATCGGGGTCATCATCCACGAAGTGGGCCATAATTTTTTCCCGATGATCAGTAACAGCGATGAACGCCAGTGGAGCTGGATGGACGAAGGCCTTAACACTTTTGTGCAGTTTTTGACCGAGCAGGAGTGGGACGATTATTTTCCATCTTCACGTGGGCCGGCACACAAAATTGTGGATTATATGAGCCTGCCAGCAACCCAACTGGAGCCCATCATGACCAACAGCGAGAACATTATTGGTTTTGGCCCCAATGCATATGCAAAACCTGCAACGGGATTAACCATTTTGCGCGAAACCATTATGGGACGCGAGTTATTTGACTTTGCTTTCAAGGAATATTGCAGGCGCTGGGCATTCAAGCACCCTACCCCATCTGATTTATTCCGCACCCTGGAAGACGCCAGCGGTGTTGATCTTGACTGGTTCTGGCGCGGTTGGTTTTATGATATTGAACCCTGTGAAATTTCGCTTGACTCGGTACGCGCATTTACCGTAGGTGGTGTAAAGGAAGTGAAGTACACCTACGACACCATTGTGGCAAAAATACGCGAGCCCAGACCTGAATTTGAATACGTGACCAAGTTGCGCAACAAGGTGGCCAATTTATCCATTGCCGTGCGCCAGGATGCAGAATTGCAGGATGAACTCTACAAAAAAAACCTGGTAAACAGCCCCAAGCCTGAACAACCCAAACCCGAAGTGGTGAAAACACCTTCAAACATTGAGGCGATTTCCGACACGCTTGCCGGTTTTTATGAAGATCATTTTTATTACACCCTGCATTTTACCAATAAAGGCGGACTGGTTATGCCCATTATTATTGG
>DASPJQ010000451.1:0-1851 GCA_035628535.1 Flavobacteriales bacterium
AGAGCCATTTGCTGGATTTCCAAAAGCTGGTTCTCCAGTTTTAGCCGCCCGCGCTCGCGTTCCTGCCTGCGCCTGTTGTTATAGGTGAGTGTGAAATAAACCAAAATGAGCAGGAGCAATGAAATCAGCCCAACGCTTACATAAAACCAGGTTTGCCTGAACCATGGGCTTGTAATGGTAAACTTAAAGGTAAGCGGTTTTGGGGTCCAGATTCCGTTTTCATTGCAGGCTTTGACCATAAACACATAATTACCCGGCTCAAGGTTGGTATAGTTCCATTCGTTGTTTGGACGCAGGGGTGACCATTCGCGGTCGCGGCCAACCAGTTTCCATTTGTATTTCACCCCATCAGGGTTCAGTTGATTAATGCCGTTGAATTTAAAACCAAGGTTGTTTTGGGTATACGTGAATTCAAGCCCGTCAAGCGTTTTTTCGTTTGAAAGCAGGTTATCGTATAATAAATTTATTTCTTCAAAACTCAGGCGCGGAGGCAGGTTGTTGGTACGCTCAAACGCGGGTTGATAAATGGTGAGTCCGTTAATGGTCCCGAATAAAACAGTTGAATTCAACCCTATGCTGGCTGCATTCTGGCTGCACTCAATACCGGAAAATCCTTCATTGGCGCCAAATACCGAGGTTTTAAACGGACCTTTGCGATAATTTATTTTCACAATTCCCCTTGCCGTACCAAAGTAAATGCTTGACTGGTGATCAATGCCCAGGTAAATGTTCCGGAACCCTTCGGGCAATTTTACCTCGGTAAAATCAGTTGCCGAACGGTAAAAGCCCGCACCGGAAGGCGTTCCGATCCAAATGCGCCCGCGGTCATCCATTAACAACGTGCGTACACTTGTACCGGGTAAGCCTTGTTTACCCGACAGGTTGGTGGTTTTATTTTTTTCTTCATTAAATACAACCAGGCCCGAACCTTCGGTAGCAATCCATATGTTTTTACCGTCAACCAATGTTGCATTGATGCGGTTATTGGGCAGGTAATTTGATTTGTCAAGTATGTAGGCAAACACCAGGTTTGCATCAAGGCATATAACACCGCGCGATGCAGTTGAAACAAATATGCGGTGGTCTTTGTCTTCAATAATATTGCGTATCCATTTTCCAGTGTGCGTGTTCCAGTTGTCTTGCCTGATAAAGGCATTGTCCCTCCAGGTCCATAAACCATCGCCCTCGGTCCCTAAAAACAATACATTGTGCCATGAGGAATAATAAATGGTTTTTACCTTGGCATCGGTAAAACCGTTGCGGGCATCAAACTGTTGTATCAGGCCGTTTTTAATGGTGGTGATGCCCGGGGCCGATGTGCCCAGCCACATGGTGGAATCGGGCGTTTGAAGGCAGCTGTACACATTTTTACCGGGCAATCCGGTGCGGTTGGTATAGTGTACGAACAATTGACCGTTGTAACGGCTCACCCCTCCGCCCGATGAACCAATCCAAACATTTCCCCAATCGTCTTCAAGCAATGAAACAATGTTATTGCGGCACAGCCCCTCGGTTTCGGTTATGTGAACGGTTTTTTTGTCACGCTGGCTATAAATGAATACGCCATTGCTTGCGGTACCCACCCACAGGTTTTCATGCGAGTCAAGCAAAAAACACTGTACAATTTCCGATCGTTTGATGAGCGGCAGGTTGAACGGGAACAGCCTTTCGCCTTTTAATTTATATAAACTTCCACCATAGGTGCCAACAATCAACTCATGGTTGTATTCAATGAAACAACGTATGGCCGTAGTTTCCAGCCCGGCCCTGCGTCCAAACATTTTTGTTTCCGGCACGCCTTTGCTGTTGCGCGTTAAACGCACAATGCCATAATTGTTGCCCATGTAAATG
>DASPJQ010000452.1:0-4561 GCA_035628535.1 Flavobacteriales bacterium
TTCAGCGATTTTGAAATAAAACTTTTTTTGGAAATGCCGATTAACAACAGTTTTTCAAGCACTTTGAATTCATGCAAGGTTTCAATCAGTAAAAAATTTTGTTCAGCCGTTTTTGCAAAACCTATTCCAGGGTCAACAATCACGTCTTGTATACCTGCCTCATGATAAATTTTCAGACGGTTAAAAAACCACTGAATGATATCATCGGGTAGTTTTTCATACTGCGTAAGTGTTTGCATGGTTAGCGCATTGCCCCGTGAGTGCATGGCAATGTAGGGCACACCCAATGTGGCCACAGTTTGAACCATTGCGGGGTCTCCGAAGCCGCCTGTAATGTCATTTACAAGGGCAGCGCCCTCATTCACAGCCTTTTTGACAAGGCTTGCCCGCCAGGTGTCGACCGAAAAAACAGCGTTTGGGAATGATTTCACCATTGCTTTTATAACCGGTAAAAGCCGTAGTTCCTCTTCCGATTCGGGCAATACATCGGCCCCGGGTCTTGAGCTCATAGCGCCCACATCAATCCAATCAGCCCCTTCTTTTAATTGTTTTTCAGCCAGTTGACATGCTTCGAACGGTGAATTTACCCGGCTTTTCGGGTTAAACGAATCGGGTGTGGCATTTACAATACCCATTACCAATGGTTTATTGATTTGCACCAATTGACCATTAATGGTCATAGTGTACGTGCGCTTAAAAAATGTATCTTCACGCCTCATCTGGTAGCAAACTTAATGGAAAAAACCCTCCAACAGTACAACCGTGAATTGGATATTTGCAGGGATTTGTTTTATAAAAAGACAAAAGATTACGGTACTGCCTGGAGAGTTTTACGCCCCGCATCGTTAACCGACCAGATTTTTATCAAAGCGCAGCGCATTCGTACCCTCCAGGAAAAAGGCATTTCAAAAGTGGGTGAAGGCATTCACGAAGAATTCGTAGGCATTGTTAATTATGCGGTAATGGCCCTTATCCAGTGCCAACTTGGTGTTGAAGGAAACATGGAGTTGCCTGCCGATGAAGCGCTGAATTTATACAATCAACACGCTTTTGCAACCCGCGATTTAATGATGAAAAAAAACCATGATTATGGCGAGGCCTGGCGTAATATGCGTGTATCTTCGTTAACAGATTTAATCCTGATGAAAATTTTGCGCATAAAGCAAATTGAAGACAACCAGGGAAAAACAATGGTGAGTGAGGGCGTTGAGGCCGGTTATGCCGATATGATGAACTACGCCATATTTGCGCTTATACTTTTGCATGAGCAGGGTTAAACCTTGTTAAAGACCAGTAAACGGAATGTTAAAACACGAAGCTGAAAATAAGTCAAACGTATTTTTGAAACAAAAACACGTACACCATGGGAAGTAAAATCTTTACAGGACTTATTGTGTTCTCACGCATATTTGTGGGAGCGGTATTCATTGTGTCAGGCATGGTGAAAGCCAACGATACACTAGGGTTTTCCTACAAACTGGAAGAATATTTTTCAGAAGCCGCTTTTGGATGGACCTTTTTTGAGCCGTATTCGCTGCTCATGGCGGCTTTGGTCTCATGCGGTGAAATGATTTTGGGATTTGCCATTTTATTTGGCGGCAAACCCAAACTAACGGTTTGGCTACTGCTGCTGTTAACCGTTTTTTTCGGGTTTCTCACGTATTATACGGCAACCTGCGATCCCAATGCAACGTACACCGTGGTTGAAGCCGGGAAAGAAGTACAGCGCCCTGTACAATGCGTGACCGATTGCGGTTGTTTTGGTGATGCATTGAAAGGGACCATTGGCCGTTCGCTTACGCCATGGGAAAGTTTCTATAAGGACATGGTGCTCCTGTTTTTTGTACTCATCCTATTCATTGGCATGTATGCAAAAAAACACAGCATACGCCTGAATGATCGTAAAGACGATGTTATTATACTTGGCGGAGCCACGGTTGTATTGGTGTTGCTGGCGGGCTATTTCTTCCAGTGGTGGTTCCCGGTAGTGTTTGCATTGGCATGCTTTGCGGTGTATTTGGTATTGAAACGTAATTTTATTCCAAAACTTGGTACCGACTGGACCGTAGCCATTGCCATTTCGCTGGCATCGTTTGGTTTTGCCTGGTATACCTACAATTATTTACCGGTAAAAGATTTTACGCCATACGCTGTTGGAAAGAATATTCCGGAGCAAATGAAAAGCGCGCAGGAGTTAGGACTTGAACCGCCCGTGTATGCGTTCATGTATCACATTAAAAACAAAAAAACGGGTGAAGAGCGGGCGGTGCGCAGCGATGAGTGGTTGGCCAATAAGGAACTCCAGGTTGATCCATGGGAATTTAAAAGTGCCGATCCCAACCAGATTAAAGTCAAGGACGGGTATATACCACCTATTCCTGCATTGTCACTGTATCTTGAAACCGACAGCGGGTCGGTTGACATCGCTCCATTCATTATAAACAACCCAAAACAAATTGTTTTATTGATGGTAATGACCAACCTGGAAAATACAAAAACAGGCAAGATAGAAGAAATGAAAACCTTGCAAAAAGAAGCTTTCAAAAAAAGATACCTGTTTTATGTGGCAACCAGTGCCGGCCCCGTGGAGTGCATGGCTTTTAATAAAAAACACAAGTCGCAGTTTGTGTTTGTGAATGGCGATGAACAAGGTATTTTAAAACCCATGGTGCGTTCAAACCCGGGGTTGTTGGTGTTGCACAAAGGCGTGATTTTAGGTAAATGGCATTACAACACATTGCCCGATATGAATGAAATTAATGAATTGGTAAAAGAGTAGGCAGAGCGTGTTCAGGTTTATATTAAAAAAATTAGCGTACGGTTTTCTCGTCATGTTTGGCGTGATAACGGTCATCTTTTTTCTTTTCCAGATCAAACCTGGTGACCCGGCCCGTATGTTGGGCGGTAACAATGCTACCGAAGAGATTTTGCGGGCCATACGCCACGACCTGGGTATGGATTTACCCGTTGTTGAGCAATACGGCTTGTACCTGAACGACCTCTCGCCCATAAGCGTGCATAATACAACTGATTCAAGTTCGCATACATTTTTGGATACAGCCAAATACTCCTATGTGAAATTGTTTTCCATTGGTGATGACGCGCTGGTGCTGAAATTTCCGTATTTCAGGCGGTCGTACCGGTTCAATGAAAAAGTATCCACCATCATTGCCGAAAGTTTGCCCGGAACCATTATTCTTGCATTTTCGTCCATTGTACTGGCATCCATCCTGGGGATTATTATGGGCATAATTGCAGCTGTAAACAAGGGTGGATTTTTTGATAATTTTTGCTCTACCGTGGCTATATTGGGTATTTCAGGACCTTCCTATTTTGTAGGACTTGTTATTGCGTGGATAGGAGGCTACATCTGGTTCAAGACCACCAGCATACCCATTATGCCGGTAGCCTGCTTCGCACTGGGTCTGCTCATCGGTATAAGCCTGAATAAATTTTCTCGCAAGCAAATACTGGGCAAATTCTCATTCGGGTTTATGTTTGAATGCGCGTTTAAAGGGCTGGCCTGGGGATTTGTGGGCTGGATCGTGTTTTACATGATTAACGGCATGTGCGGGTATGATGCGGTGCCTTTTGCAAACAGTTATTTTGAATTGCCGGGAACGGGGCTTAACATGGCCGGTTCATTGGTTGAGCCTGTGATGACCGAAGAAGGTGATTTCATGGAAGTATACCGTTGGAAAAATTTGATCCTTCCTACTATTGCGTTAGGTATACGACCGCTAGCCATTGTATTGCAACTGACTCGAAGCTCAATGCTTGAGGTCCTGAACCAGGATTACATACGCACGGCCAAGGCCAAAGGACTTTCAAATTACAAAGTGTTGGTGCGTCATGCCTTAAAAAACGCGTTGAACCCGGTTGTTACGGCTTTATCGGGTTGGTTTGCCAGTTTGCTGGCCGGTGCTGTTTTTATTGAGGAGGTGTTTGCCTGGAATGGTATAGGCAAGGAGGTGTTTGATGCTGTATTCTATGATGATTTACCACTGGTAATTGGCAGCGTACTGGTAATTTCCAGCATGTTTGTTTTCCTGAATATTATTGTTGATATCATATACGGAATACTTGATCCACGAATACGTTTGCGCGCATGATACGAAAAAAAATAATTGCCGGTAACTGGAAAATGAACAAGACGGCCAGCGAAGCGCACGCTCTTGTAAAAAGCATAATGGAGGTTGATATAAACCCTTCAAAAAAACAAGTTATTGTTATTCCTCCGCAATTGTATGTTTCTGAATTTTCAAAATACAAAAAAGAAGGTTTTGCCATTGGCGCACAAAACTGCCATGCATTGTCAGAGGGGGCATTTACCGGTGAAATTTCAGCGCCTATGCTCCAATCAACCGGTATTGAATATTGTTTGGTGGGGCACAGCGAACGCAGAAAATACTTTAACGAAACCGATGCCGATTGTCTGGCAAAAGTAAGGAGTCTTTTTGCCAGTAACATTATACCCATTTTGTGTGTAGGCGAAGAATTAAACATTCGCGAAAGCAATTACCATTTCCAACACGTAATTCACCAGTTAAGCGTGGTGTAT
>DASPJQ010000453.1:0-7935 GCA_035628535.1 Flavobacteriales bacterium
CCATTACCGAAATTTTTGAGGATATATTCACCAAATTCAAAAACCTGGAAGCAAAAGAACCAGGAATACTCCAGGACGTGCAGCGGTTGAAGATTTCAACCGGGTTTACCGGAGAATTATTCCTGGGTCATTTGCGTTACGGGACTTTTGGCCAAAACAGCATTGAAAATTGCCATCCGTTTTTACGCCAGAACAACTGGATGACACGCAACCTGATTGTTGCCGGAAATTTCAACCTGACAAATGTTGACGAACTGTTTGGTTTATTGACTGAGTTGGGCCAGCATCCAAAAGAAATGAGCGATACTGTTACCGTTCTGGAAAAAATTGGTCATTTCCTGGATGTGGAGAATGAAGATTTATTCAGAAAATTCAAACAGCTGGGATATACCAATCAGGATATTTCAGGTTTGATTGCAAAGGAGCTCAACATACAACGCATTCTTGTAAACGCGGCCGAAACCTGGGACGGGGGTTATGCCATGGCGGGACTGTTCGGGCATGGTGATGCTTTTGTATTGCGTGATCCTAACGGCATTCGTCCGGTATTTTATTATACCGATGATGAAGTGGCGGTTGTATGTTCTGAAAGGCCCGTTATACAAACTGCATTTAATGTAAAGCTTGATAACATAAAGGAACTTACTCCCGGCCATGCCTTGGTAATTAAAAAATCGGGCGACATACGGGAAGCGTTAGTACGCAAACCGTTAGCGAAAACACCGTGCTCTTTCGAACGCATTTATTTTTCACGGGGAAGCGATGCCGATATTTATGCCGAGCGCATTCAATTGGGAAAAAATGTGGCCGAACGCGTTTTGGCGGCCGTTGATTACGATCTTAAAAACTCTGTTTTCTCCTATATACCCAATACGGCCGAAACGGCCTTTTACGGCTTGCTTAAGGGAGTGGAACACCATTTCAACAAGGAAAAATTAAAACGTTTGAGGGCCCAACCCGGTGCAACCGATGAACAAATCCTGGAAATATTGGGTGACAGGTTGCGTGTTGAAAAAATTGCCATTAAGGACATAAAGTTACGTACGTTCATTACGGCCGATAATTCACGCAATGAAATGGTGACCCACGTATATGATGTAACCTATGGAAAAATACGGGAGGGAATTGATTCAATTGTGATTATTGACGATTCCATTGTCAGGGGCACCACTCTGAAGCAAAGCATTATAAAAATGCTTGATCGCCTGTGTCCGAAAAAAATCATCATTGTTTCTTCGGCTCCCCAAATCCGCTATCCCGACTGTTATGGAATAGACATGGCCATTATTGGCGATTTTGTGGCGTTCCAGGCCATGGTGGAATTGCTCAAAGAAAACGGGAAGGAAAAAATGCTTAACGAAGCCTATGAAAAAGCAAAGGCCGAATTAAAAAAACCGAAAGAGCAAATGAAAAACGTTGTACAGGAACTGTACGACCAGTTTACCGAACAGCAAATTGCCAATAAAATTGCCCAATTGGTAACACCCGAAAACAATAAAGCCGGAGTTGAAATCATTTTCCAAAGCATTGAAGGCTTGCACAACGCATGTCCTAACAATCATGGCGACTGGTATTTTACCGGCAATTATCCCACACCGGGGGGTACCAAGGTGGTAAACAAATCATTTGTCTATTACATAGAAGGAAAAAAACAACGTGCTTACTGAGTCAATGCCAAATACAACCAAAGTTTCGTTTGAAAACACAGAAATAGCGTTTAAAAACAAATCTGATAGGGAATTGAAAAAAGCCTGGTGGCTGTTCAAAATTGTGGCCAGCCCGTTCCTGGTAAAAATGGGCCGTATTTTTGCAAAACCTGCGCTCTATCTCGGATTCAAACCGCTGTTTAAAAAAACTATTTTCAAGCAGTTTTGCGGTGGCGAAAATATTGAAGAATGTGAAAAAACCATTGAACAACTCGGAAAATTCAATATCGGTACCATTCTGGATTATTCGGTTGAAGGCGAAACCAGCGAAGAAAACCTGGACCATACGAAAAAAGAAATCATACTTACTACTCAAAAAGCCAAGGGAAATAAGAATATCCCGTTTTGTGTGTTTAAAGTAACCGGTGTTGTGCGTTTTGAAATATTGGAAAAAGTCAGCGCTGGTGTAAAATTGTCGGCAGAGGAAGAAGAAGAGTGGAAGAGGGGAGTTAAGCGCGTGGAAGAAATTTGTTTTGCTGCAGCCGGTGCGCAAACGCCCATTTTTATTGATGCCGAAGAAAGCTGGATACAACAGGCCATTGATGATTTGGCTACCGAAATGATGAAACGCATCAATAAAACTGAAGTTATTATATTCAATACGTATCAGCTTTATCGGCATGACCGTCTGGCCTACCTTAAACGCGAAGTGGAAGCGGCCAAAACGGGTGGATATAAAGTTGGTGCCAAATTGGTGCGTGGCGCTTATATGGAAAAAGAACGCAAACGGGCCGAGGAAAGGAATTACCCGTCACCCATTCAGCCTGATAAAGCGTCAAGCGACCGCGATTACGATGCGGCCCTTGAATATTGCGTAAAACATATCGATACAGTTTCCATTTGTGCGGGTTCGCACAATGAAAAATCTTCGCTGAAGTTAACCGAACTCATGGCAGCAAACGCTATTGCACCGAACGACAAACGCATTTATTTTGCGCAATTGCTGGGCATGAGTGACCATATTTCGTACAACCTGGCCGATGCAGGGTACAATGTAGCCAAATATGTTCCGTACGGCCCGGTCAAAGAAGTATTGCCGTATCTGATACGCAGGGCCCAGGAAAATACTTCGGTGAAAGGACAAACCGGGCGTGAGCTTGGGTTGATCATTAAAGAGCGTGAGCGCAGAAAAAAAATCGCAACTGCAAAGTGATCGTATTTATTAAAAATAAAAAAGGCAGAAATTACTTCTGCCTTTTTTCATTTGGGGTTGGTTGGAGATATATAAGAATTAATCTTTGATTTTAATGTTGATGGGTACAACCATGCGTACAGGTACGTTTTTTCCTTGCAGTTTAGCCGGTTTCCACCGCGGCATGGCGTTCACGGCACGTCTCACTTCGGCATCAAGTTCGCTGTCAAGTCCCCGTTTAATGGTTGCAGCGCTCACATTACCGTTTTCATCCACAACAAAACTTACGTATAATTTTCCGCCAGTACCGCCCATGTCAAGGTAACGTTGAGGTATATGGATGCTTTTTATAAGAATGCGTTGGTAGTCTTTCAGCTCAGCCATTTCATCAACCATTGGCGGATCAAGCGGACCGCTAGGAGGACAATCAATGCAAGGGGTGTTGCCGTTGCCGTTTCCACCAGTTCCTGTCGGGCCACCGGGAGTTCCATTGTTTGCAAGGGTTGAATCGCCTTTGGCCGATCCATCGGTTACAATCGGTTTATTGGTATCACTGCTATCTTTTTTTTCTACAGGTTTATCGGAAACAACAGGTTTTACAAATGTATTTTTTGGTGCAGCAGGAGCCGGGGCGCTGGGTTTTGTTACTTTATTTTCCTTGATTTCTTTTTTTGGTTCTTCCTTAGGAGTTGTTATATCTGTAATTTTAAGCTGTGGTCCATCAGTATGCCCAGGTAATGCAGCAACAGGTTTAGACCGCATTAAAAATTGAGGACTAACGGCAGCAATACTCATAAGGCCCATTACACCTACAACGGCAACCAATAAACGGTTCGAATATTTCTGTCTTATTTCATATGCACCGTATGATCGATTTCGCTCTTCAAAAACAAGGTTGTTGCGTTCGCCTCCGGTGAGGTCGGCCCAACCGTATTCATTCAATAAAAGTACAATTCCGGTTAGCGCTGCCAATGCAATTATCAGGATCATCATAACGGTAAGTTTTAAAGGTTAATACTTCGTTTTGTTATGAATCAGTACAGAAAAGAAATACAAACGTTCAACCGGATAAAAGGTATGCGTGAATACCAATTAATTAAAAAGAGATTGTGTTTCAGTAGGTTGTGGATAATTATGCCGTTTTCCGATTGAGGGAACGGTAATAAACAATGTAAATAAGGTAGATCATAACAGCGCCAAAACTATTGGCCAGTATATCGTCCACCTCGGCCATACGGCCGCTACGCCCAATCATTTGCAGCAATTCAATGAGCGCCCCATAACCAACCGTGCAGGCAAACAACAAAAACATGTTTTTATAAGTAAGGATGTTGTTTTTACTCAATGCCCAATTCAATAAGAGGCAAAGGAACCCGAATAGCATGGCGTGGGCTATTTTATCGGGCGAAAGCAGGTTGAATTCAACAGCTGGAATATACTTCGGTGGCACCAGGCACACCACAAGTATTAAAAGTGCCCACAAAAAAGCAGGCACAAAATACGTGTATGAAATATGGTTTTGTTTAGTGTTCAATTACTTCTTTATACGCATCGGCCGACAAAAGTTCTGCAACCTGCCCTGCATTTGTTATTTTAATTTTTACCATCCAACCGTCACCGTAAGGGTCTTTGTTAACCAATTCAGGGTTTGATTCAAGCTTAGGATTAACTTCCAGCACTTCGCCATCAATTGGCATGAACAAATCACTCACGGTTTTCACTGCTTCCACTGTACCAAATACACTTTCCCTGTTCACAGTTTCACCAACCGTGTTAATATCAATGTACACGATATCGCCAAGTTCACCCTGAGCAAAGTCGGTAATGCCCACATAAGCATGATCACCTTCAATGCGGATCCACTCGTGGTCTTTGGTAAATTTTAAGTCTGCAGGTATGTTCATTTTTTTAAATTTTGGCCAAATTTATACTTATTTCATTACAAGCCCTCATTTTTATTGCAAACTTAAACGTATGGCGATTCCTGAACTGGCGTTAGAGGTTCTGAATGAGTTGGATACTTTTGGATCGGTAACGGTTTTGTCAAAGAACAACCTGATGGTTATGTTTTGCGCAACCGTATAATTGACTGAGGTTTTAATGGAAATCAACATCTGGCCTGAAGTAGGTTGGTTATAATTTTCAACAATTTTACGTGTTACCGTCACATTGTCTCTTACCGACACATCGGCACGGGCCTCCAGGTCGCTCTCTGGTTTTTTACCGGCAATTTTAAAAGGTAGTTTAAGTTTAGGGAACGTGTAACCCGTACCAAATACATATTCCTTACTCCTGATTTCAGTTATCTGGTTGTTGGTTAAACTTAATGCAATATTCCGGTCACGCTTGATTTCAAGTTTGGTAATTAAACCACGTTGGTCTTTTTCATTCATTTTCCATTTAATGTCCATGCTGAATAAAGGACTGAATTGTTCGGCTATGGTAATGGCATTTATCTGGCGGCTATTGATAAAATTTCCTGCAATGTCACGACCAACCAGGAACCCGTCATTGTCAACCTGCGCCTGCAAATTGGTTGAATAGTTGGCAATGTTCAAAGTGCTGCGATATCCGTGTGAAAGGGTAAGTGAACGAAAATAGCGTTTAAAGAATTTCCAGCGGGCTTTTGCCATCGGATCAAATGTTACGCGCCAGTTCGGGAAGGGCATCTGCTTAAACGGATTCGTCATTTTCTTGTCAATGTTTTGCCCGGTATATGCTGCAATAAAAGATGTAATGATTACGTCTTGCTGCGTGCCGCCATAACCGTCCCTGTAATTCGGATCGGTGGCATCGCTTCCGGTTGAATTCGGATTTTCGGCAGCAAGTAAGGCCGAAGCAGCAGTGCGCAAATCCCTGAATGTAGAGAATGTTTTATTGGCATAAGTTGATTTATCATCGCGTACAAACGAGGTTTTCCACGCATTAATGGAAACACTCATTACACCCGTTACCATTGGGTTTTGCAACTGGTAAGCATTAACCGGTGTTCCATCAGGCAGGGTATCTATATACCTGAAAAACGAACTGGTGTTTTCCGAGAAATTCTTATCGGCATTCAGGTCAATTTTTAAACCTGTCAAGGGCTCAATGGTCATTTTACCCTGAAAATTCTTGGCATGATTGGTTGTGTATTGCCGGTTCAGGTTTTCGTTTTTTATAAGCCATCCCCTATCGGCCGCGTAAAAGGCGTATTCATCAAATTCGCCCCAATTGTTTGGATTGCCAAAAATGTCCCGGTTTTGTTTACCAATAACAAAACCATAGCTGGGGGCGGTCCAGTTCGGGCTCATGCCTACAAACTGGGTTTTGTTACCATAACCCGGAAGCAAAATACCGTCAGTAGTGCTGAACGTGACCGATGCGGTTTTAATTCCCATCATGAACCGCGCAATGTTCTCAACCAGCGTGAACTTTTCGGTGTCTTTTTCCTTTTTCTTGGTATTGGTTGTGTCCGATTTACCATCATTGGTTTTTCCCGGGATTTTTCCAACGCCCGGTTTTTTGGCGGGTGAGCCTCCTGCTTTCTGGTTGATTTTTTTCAACCATCCCCAGTGGTTATACAGCGTTACGAAATTCAACTGCCCGTTTAGCGAAACGTTACGCGAGTTTTGTACAATGTGGCCCAGGGTATCTTGTCCAAACGGTGCACGTTGCCAATCATAACCGGCCGAATATTTTGCGTTTACACTGATCCAGTCGGTAAGTGGAATTTTACTCAATGGCAATTGATAAGTCAAATTGACGGTGTGGTTGTAATGCGTGGTTGTTCCACCCTGCATTATGGATGATTGTACGCTGTCTTTGAATACCTGGTATTCGTCACGGTATAATTTGTTTACCCTTCCTGTAGGTTCACCAATCACACCGTTGTTGGTTGCTGTATAATCAAATTTCAAATTTTTGGTGATGTCATATTTCACATCATAACCCCGTGTCCAGAAGAAATTTTTTGTGTAATTGGGGAATGCCAGTGCACCATAATTGGCCCGGATAATATTTTCAATATACGAACGGCTTACTTCATTCCTGAAAGCAACTACTTTTGGCGCCAGGAACAAATTAAAGTCTTTAATCAAACCGAACCATTTTGATTTTGAAAGAAACTTATTTTTTGCAAAAGGCTCCCAGGGTTTTGAATTTTTGTTGAAAGCGTAATTTGCACCGGCCCTGTAGGTTTTATTCATGTTATATTCCACGTTAATGTCGCGGTGGAAAATTTCGTTGTACGCATAAGTAAAGGACCAGTTGGAAACATCCCAGAAATGCGGTTTTGCGTCACCTGTGCGTTCTTTTTTTACGTTGGCAAAGTTGATGCTTCGCCTGCGCGTATAATTTTGGCTTTTTTGTTTATGTTTTAGTTTTTCATCGGCACTCATGCCTTCGGTTGACAATGGATACAACACATCGGGTTGTAACGGGTCAAATTGCGGGTTTGAGCGGTTTTCACCATAACTCAAATACATGGGTAAACGAATACCCCATTTTTCAGGAAAGAATTTGCCAAGTTCAAATGATGAGATGGCATCAAAAGCCATGATGGTTTCACGCTGTCGTTCGCTTACGCGTTTTTCAATGCTTCCCCAATAAGGTGTGCTATATGACCCCGACAAGGCCAGGTTTCCAAAATCGGCAAGGTTGGTGTTTACGCGTCCTGTGGCTGCCCACCCGCCATGCTGGTCAAAGTCGGTTAAACGCAATTCATTAATCCAAACCTCCAAGCATTTTGATTTTCCATCATCGGGCTTGTACGGACTTGGTCCCGATTTGCGCGGGTTACGTACGCCCACCATCACGGTTTTTATTCCCTGCAGGTTGGGGTTTCCTTTTACGCGGACAATACGGCCCGGGAATGCAGTGGAGTTGGAATACGGTTGGTTCATAACGGCCAAACCTGAAGAAATATTATCGTTACGTTCCAGCTTTAAATCAATGAGCTTATCAAATTCAATGTCCACTTCATTGCTGGTTGGCCAAACTTCTTCGGCACTTGACGCGCCCCATGCGGTCATTTTTAATGGCAACTCGTATTCGTAATAATTCTCTTCAAAGTCGGTACCAAGGCGTACAAATAAAACAACATCATCGTCCCTGCAT
>DASPJQ010000454.1:0-5452 GCA_035628535.1 Flavobacteriales bacterium
CATTTACATCCACTACTTGTCAAAATATTTTCGTAATTGAATCAAGGCTGCGCGTGCGCGTGTTTTTACGGTACCCAGCGGCATGTTCAGTTCTTCTGCCAACTCCTCCTGGGTATAACCTTTGTAAAAGGCCATCTCAATCATTTGCCTGTGTTCAGGCTTCAGGTTATCCACCAATTCCTTAATAAGCACATGGTCCTCGCTTGTAGAAGCGCTCGTTTGCTTATTCACTACACGTACGCTGTCATCAAGGTTTTGGATTTTTTGCTTCATGTTTTTGGAGCGAAGCATGTCAATGGCATGGTTGCGGCAAATGTTAAGCATCCAGGTAAACAGCGTTCCCTTTGACTTATCATACGAGTCAATGTTTTTCCAGATTTTAACAAACGATTCCTGCAACGCATCCTGCGCCAATTCATCCTTTATAAGCATGCGTTGCAACACACCGTATAAAGCGCCTGAATAATTATCGTACAGTTTGCTAAAGGCTGATTCCTTGCGTTGTTTTAGCTCATGAACAAACTGTTCATCAATATGTTGTGGGTTCTGGCTCAACTAAGCCCGGTAAAAGTAATTCAACCGGAAGTGTTAAACATACGAAAAAAATGGTTTTGCAGATTAGATTTTTATGCAGGTAGTCAAGAATTTTATAAAAGAATACTTTTCAGGAAACCTGATATCTAAAACATTGATATGCTGCATTGAATTGTGATTTTTTTTTGCTGGTGTTTACAGCGGCTTCCACGAGAATACCCTGGAGCGAAAAATTTCGCACATCAGGTGACGTCCGCCTACATTGCCTTAAAGTATGCTATAAATTTAAGCTAACAAATATAATTGCGCACGAATGCAACCTGAATAATCTGTGGCCTGGAAAAACCCAATAATATTATTCAACAAGAAACCAATTATTCAATAACTCTTTCCGGTTGTAGTGCATGCGTTTTCCCGTGGCAACATCAGTAACCCTCCGGCCGGCAAATTCAACAATGGCCTGCCCCGCGGCTGTATCCCATTCCATGGTAGGTGCATAACGCGGATAAAAATCGGCAACGCTTTCGGCAACCATGCAAAATTTTAGCGAACTCCCCTTTGATACCAGGTCAACCCTGCCGAATTGTTTCTTTTTTTCTTCAATGTACTGCTCCGTTTCGGGGCTCATGTGTGAGCGGCTGGCCACAATGCGGCATCCTTTCTTTGCAGGTACCGGTGAAAGTTTTTGCGCAGTGTTTAAAGCCAACTCGAGGTTGCTGTTTTCAACAACGCACTTAAACGATCCTGCCCGCGAAGCAAAATATAATTCACGGGTAACAGGAACATAAATTACGCCCATAACAGGATATGAATTTTCAACCAGGGCAATGTTTACGGTAAATTCACCGTTCCGTTTTATAAATTCTTTTGTTCCGTCAAGCGGATCAACAATCCACAACCGTGTCCAGTTCTTCCGCTGTTCATACGGGATGGTTTTCCCTTCTTCGCTTAATATGGGAATTGCTGTGGGGTGTAATGTATTCCAAATTACATCGTGCGCTTGTTTATCGGCCAGGGTCAATGGCGAATTATCGTCCTTGTATTCAACGGCAAAAGCAGAATTGTAGACTTCCATTATTTTTTCGCCACCCGAAACGGCCGCTTCAATTGCAAGGCGCAACAAATCATTGTCAGAAAAGGTCATACAGTAAAGATAATACTGTTACTACAGTTACCGTATACAAAAGCGTTAACGGCCAGCCAAAACGAAGGTAGTCCCTGAATTTATAACCTCCCGGCCCGTAAACCATCAGGTTGGTTTGGTAGCCATAAGGTGTTAAAAATTCGGCCGAACCTGCAAATGCAATGGCCAGGAAATAAGGTGTCATTTCGGTAACGCCAAGGTGTTTTAGCGTTTCAATTGTAACCGGCACCATAATAGCAACCGCTGCTTTGTTGGTAACCAATACGGCAAGCAGGTTGGTGATAACGTATACGCACAACAACAAAAGCGCTTTGGTTTGTACCAGCGTAGCTATACCGGTTACACCGGCAGCAATTTCGGTATGCAAACCTGAATTGGAAATGGCTTTTCCTAACCCCAGCGCAAGGGCCAGCACAATGTACAAATCAAAGTCAACACTTTTGCTTAGTTCATTGTATTTAATTATATTTAATGCAACAATTAAGCAAACCAGCAACAGCAAACCTTTAAACAGCGTAAGCGCTCCAACGGCCGAAAGCGTAAATGCCGTTATAAGGCCTGCAATAAGCGTTGCGCTTTTCCAGGGATTAAAGTTTGTGATTTCGTGTACCTGTGAAACAAGGTAAATGTCATGCGAACTCTGCACGCGTTGTTCAAAATCATTTCCGGCTATGACCAGTAAAAGATCACCCGAGTGTATTTTAATTTCGCCAATTTTTCCGCCAATGCGCTCTTCGCCCCGGTTTACCGCAATAACCGACCCGTCAAATCTGGCGCGGAAATTAAGTTCCTTTACCGTTTTACCAATGAGCGATGAATCGGGCGCAACAATGCATTCAACCACATTGGTGCGTTGATTGTTTTCTCCTCCTACGCCTTTTGGTAATTCAAGGCCGTTGCTCGCTTTAACGAGGTCAATGAGGGTTGACGTGTCACCGGCAAAAATAAGCACATCGTTTTCAACCAGGCGCTCATCGGGACCCACAGCAACAATACGCTCGGGGTGGCGAATGATTTCCACCAGGTAAAGGCCTTTGAGGTTTCGCAAGCCTGCTTCTTCCACTGTTTTTCCAATAAGCGGTGAAGTTGAACTCACCATAAGTTCTGAAAGATATTCGCGTTTTGATTCTTTATATGTTTCCAAGGGGCTTTTACGCGAGGGTAAAATTTTGTCGGTAAAAAAAACCAGGTATGCAACAGCCACCACGGCCACAACAGCACCCGGAATGGTAAAATCAAACATGCCTAATGGTTTGGCGCCCTGCTCCTGTATCAAACCGTTTACCACCAGGTTGGTTGATGTTCCAACAAGTGTAAGTGTTCCGCCTATTATGGTGGCGTAACTTAACGGCATAAGCACTTTTGAAGGCGAAATTTTATTGCGCAGGGCCCAGTTGTTGACATAAGGCAGGAGCATGGCCACAAGTGGCGTATTGTTGATTACGCCCGAAACTGAGGTCACACCCGGCACCATGCGTCCCAAAAAACTGCCAAGGTTTATACCGTCCCTGAAAAAACGTGAAAAAATATATTCAATGACACTGGTTTTTTGAATCACATCGCTTACTACCAATAAAAGCATAACTACCATTAACTGCTCGTTGGCAAAACCCGCCAGCATGTCAGCACTTGTATTGATAGACGCAAGCAACAGGACAATGTTGGCAATCAGAAACGCCACAACGGGCCGCACATAGTCAAGGTACAATACAACCATGAGTCCTATGACAACGCCTATAACTATGCCCTGGTCAACCATGCGGGACAAATATATAGATAATCTACTTAAATGGTAGAGTTTTATGTGAAATTATATGCCTGTATTACCAGTCCACCTGTTTTTTACGTGTAATAAAGCTAATAACCCGAACCTGAACCCCCGATGTTTTCAATGGGATGCCAGGTGGTTTTGATTTCCTGCAAATCGTTTATCAGATACGGGCTTTGCGTTCCGTGTTCAACCCAATCAAGGTCGTAATAAAACACCCTTTTTAAATTGGTCGTGGCTTTTTCATCGCAGAATTTTTTCTCCCCGGCAGTAAAATCTTCGCAAACAATAGCGTTTATATCCAAATGTGTAACAAAATGCTCCAGCAATTCTTTTTTATAACCGGTAAGAATGTTCACTACTCCACCCGGCAAATCGGAGGTGGCCAATACTTCGGCCAGGGTAACTGCCGGTAACGGATTTTTTTCAGGGGCCAAAACAATTACGGTATTGCCTCCGGCAATAGCAGGCATGACCATTGAAATTAGTCCCAGCAATGCATTTTTATCCGCACATACAATGCCAACCACACCCATGGGCTCAGGTACCGAAAAATTAAAGTGCGAGCTGGCAACCGGGTTAACCGTCCCGAACAACTGCTGGTATTTATCACACCAGCCGGCATAATGAATGGTGCGGTCAATGCTGGCCTCTACTTCTTTTTTGGCTTCCGGTTGTGATAAACCTGTATACATAAGTTCTTCTATGAACTGTACCTTGCGTCCCTCAAGCATTTCGCCAATGCGGTAAAGTATCTGGGAACGGTTAAAAGCCGCACGGCCCGCCCAGCCTCCGAATGCACCACGTGCCGCCAGCACAGCGTCCCTGAAGTCCTTGCGCGAACACTGGCAAACATTGGCTATTGCATTTCCATTCGCATCACTGAACAAAAATGTACGTCCACTCTCGGTACGGGGAAATTTTCCACCAATGTAGATTTTGTAGGTCTTTAGTATTTCGATTCGTTCCATATTTTGCAATTATACTTAAACACAAGGTTCGCAAAGGGCACTGAGGCTTACATCATAAGCCTTTTTATTCATTTTTTAATTTAACCACATTAAAATTCATTAATAAACCTAGTTTACAACCCGAATGTTTCAAATATGTCAACACTTGCGCTGTGTGAACATCATTCAACATCTCTACAGCTTTTAATTCAAGTACTAATTTTCCATTTACAAGTAAGTTCTATACGGTATCCAGCCTCAAGTTGTATTTCTTTATATTTTATTGGTAATAATTTTTTGTTTCTCCACATAAAATCCTTCTTTTCGAAGTTCATAGTACAAACATTCTTCATAGCCGGATTCGAATAATCCCGGCCCCCAGTTCCTTATGCACATTAATTGCATAACCTAATACTTTGGTTGCAATTGTATTTTCCTGCATCTCTGTATCCTTTCTGATCATTGTCTTAGTGTTCTTTGAGTTTAAGTAATTTATCTGTTCAATCAAAATTTAAGATAAGCACTCAGCCCATGCAACCCTCCTTCACGTCCGTAACCACTTTCCTTATACCCGCCAAATGGCGATGTGGGGTCGAATTTGTTATAGGTATTTGCCCAAATAACGCCCGCCCGTAATTTGCTGGTCATGTTGAATATTTTTGATCCTTTATCGGTCCACACACCCGCAGACAATCCATAGGGAATATTGTTCGCTTTTTCAAGCACCTCGGCTTCGGTCCTGAACGTTTGCACCGCCAATACCGGACCAAATATTTCTTCCTGCGCAATTTTGTGCGATTGTGATACATTGAGAAACAAGGTAGGGACACACCAGAATCCTTTTGAAGGCAATTCGCACGCTGGCTGATACATTTCAGCCTTTTCCTTTATACCCGAATTAATGTATGATTTTATAGTGGCCAATTGCGATTTTGAATTGATGGCGCCAACATCGGTGTTTTTGTCCAACGGGTCGCCCACACGCAACGATTTCATGCGGTGTTTTAATTTACGGATCACTTCATCGTACACACTTTCCTGTACAAACAACCGTGA
>DASPJQ010000455.1:0-1590 GCA_035628535.1 Flavobacteriales bacterium
GCAATTAATGTTCCGTTAAGCACCGCCCGCGCAAGGCTCAATTATCGCGGATGTTTTTTGGCTGTTCCATACCGTCCCTATGGGGGCTGTACTGGTCTGCAGTCATTAATTTGAATGTTACTTGTACATTCGTATCAGGTGGAAGTATTTTTCGTTTACCCCACATTGCCTCGCATGGGGCTTAATCAGCCATCGTCATGATCATCGGTGTCTTCAGCGTTCTATCAGATTATTCGAAACCGCGGTAAACACACACAACTTCCACAATAACCTGGCCCCCACATTGGCGTCCCACTCATCGTCACCTACGCCTACTTCACACAAATCAAATGAAATTATTTTACGTCCGCTGGCAATAACCTTCCTGAATAAGTGGAGGGCCTGCTCAAATTCTAATCCGCCCGGTACAGGCGTTCCGGTGTTCGGGCATAATTTGGGATCAAAACCATCAATGTCAAAACTGATGTGCACCAACTGCGGCAACTCATTTACAATTTCATCGCAAAGCGCATCCCATGATTTTCCTTTATAGGATTCTTCTTTTAATGTACGGTCAAAAAAGAGCCGAACCCTTGAACCATGTTCCCTGGCTACATTCGCTTCTTCTTCGCAAAAATCGCGTATGCCTACCTGCACCAGTTTTCTTACCTGAGGTATTTGTAAGGTATTATAAAAAATAGATGCATGTGATAATTCGAATCCTTCGTATGCTTTACGCAAATCGGCATGGGCGTCAATTTGCAAAATACCAAACTCAGCATATTTAGTTGCTATTGCTTCATACAATCCCAACGGTGTGCTGTGATCACCTCCCAGCAAACAGGCAATTTTACCATTGTTCATTAATTCAAGGCTGCGTTCCATAACGCGTTTTTTCAATTGCCTGCACCCAACGTTTATGCGGTCAAGAATGTCCTGCATACCGGCATTCCCTTCAATTTTACCGCCTTCTTCCAGGAAATTGATATAACGCTCAGCTTCTTCACGCAGTTGGTGGTTTACAGCAGTAATTTCCTTGCTAACCGGTAACATATGGAAACCCGTTTTCCACGCTTCAGGATTGTCATTGTCATAAAAATCCAGTTGGGGTGAGGCCTCAAGAACGGCTGCCGGCCCTGCATGTGTTCCATTGCCATAAGACACGGTTACGTCCCACGGCACAGGTAAAATTACAACCGGGCAATCCTCATAACTAAAAGGCAAACCAAACAGGTTCCCGTTTTTTACGCCAACCTCACTGGGATTAAAATTTTTAATTTTTTCCTGTTTGTTCATTAAAAGTGCGTTTTATAATGAATGGAGCCAATATTATGGTTTTCGTCAAATGTGTAGTAAATTGATTCCATTTCAGTTGTCATATACCATACCTTTTGATACGGATATGCCGGAACTTTAGCCCGCAGTTTTTCAAAAAGCTCATACCGCATGTCCTGCACATCAATTTTTGAGAATAATCCGGTTCGTTTTTTGTCGGCTTTAACCATGGTGATCCATATATTGCTCCCGTTATAACTCAGGCACTCAACTGAAATATGTTCGCCTGTAAGAAAATAAAATGTGACTTTATCACCACCGGCAACGGTGCGTTGG
>DASPJQ010000456.1:0-3517 GCA_035628535.1 Flavobacteriales bacterium
CAACAATGATCCAGACCGGAAATTCAAAAAAGTTGAGTTCGGCTTACCCACGCGCAAGCAATTTATTGCTGCAGCAACAGGCGGAAAAGGACCGCGTATTTTTTCGTTTGAAGGCAATGAAATTTTTACCAAAAAAGGCCCAAAACTGAATATTGATAATAGAAAATCGCTTGAAGTAGACGTGGATAAAGCATGGTGCAAGGTGAATTTCAGGCCTGCTAAAAATGAGTATGCTGACGGAGCTTATTACACTGCAAAAACCATTTCATTTGAACCCAATGAATACGGCATTTACAACCTTTGCGGAAATGTAGAAGAGTTTATAGCCGAATATGGTTTTGTAAAGGGTGGAAGCTGGCAGGATTTGTTGTCAGACGCCACGCTTATAACCGAACAGCCATATACCCCGGCCACTGAAAAAAGCGCCCAGCGTGGGTTCCGTTTTGTGATGAGAATCATCGAACAGTGAGTTATTAACAATTGTTAATACCTGATTACCAAATTGCAGGGATAACGTACTTTTGAGGCCCTAATTCATTTATATGAAGTTTTTCATTGACACGGCCAACCTGGCACAAATCAAGGAAGCGCACGATTTGGGTGTGCTTGACGGTGTAACCACCAACCCCTCGTTAATGGCCAAGGAAGGCATTACCGGTCACAACAACATTCTTAAACATTACGTTGATATTTGCAACATTACCGATGGCGATGTTAGTGCCGAGGTAATTGCAACCGATTATGAAGGCATAATTAAAGAAGGGGAGAACCTTGCCGCTTTGCACCCGAACATTGTTGTGAAAGTGCCCATGATTAAAGATGGGGTGAAAGCCATTAAATACTTTACTACGAAAGGAATTCGTACCAACTGCACACTTGTTTTTTCGGCCGGGCAAGCCTTGCTTGCAGCAAAGGCCGGGGCAAGTTACGTATCACCTTTTATTGGCCGTTTGGACGATGTAAGCACCGATGGTTTGTCACTGATTGAGGACATTCGCACGATTTATGATAATTATGGGTACACGACCGAAATATTAGCGGCATCGGTACGTCACCCCATGCACATTATTGAGTGCGCCAGAATTGGTGCCGATGTGGCTACCTGCCCGCTCAGCGCTATTCTTGCGCTGTTGAAGCACCCCTTAACCGATGCCGGACTAACGCAGTTCTTGGCCGATTACGCCAAGGGAAATAAATAAGCAACCGTGATCAGGAAACACAAGGGTAAAATTGCTGGTGCGCTGTTGGTTTTACTGGCCGTGGGCGGCTGGTACGCCTGGGGCATTTACAGTAGAATGTATAAAGCCAACGTGGTGGTAAAGGAGGGCAATGACACATATTTATACGTACGTACAGGTTCAACCCAGGCAACTGTAGCCGATATGCTTGCCGAAAACGGGCTTATTAAAGACAAAGAATCGTTTTTATGGCTGGCGAAAAAGAAAAACTACGATGGAAAAAATGTGGTGCCGGGCAAGTATAAGATTGAGGACGGTTGGTCAAACAACGATTTGATAAACTGTTTGCGTGCGGGAAGGGGCCGTGTTACGGTAAAGGTGACCTTTACCAATGTGCGCACCATTGAACAGGTAGCCGGGCAGGTTGGAAAGGTTCTGGAGTCAGACTCAGCCGTGCTTATGCAGGCCTTTACCGATGACAAAATTATTGACAAATACGGGTTCAACCGGTATACGTTTATTACACTTTTTATTCCCAATTCGTATGAATTTACCTGGAACACCAGCCCCGAAGAATTTATACAACGCATGGCCGATGAGTACAAGAAATTTTGGAATGCTGAACGAAAAGCCAAGGCTGAAAAGCTGGGACTAAGCCAGTCAAAAGTAAGTGTACTGGCAAGCATTGTGCAGGCCGAGCAAACCGTGCATGCCGATGAGCGGCCTACCATTGCAGGGTTGTATGTAAACCGAATTAAAAAAGGTATGCTGCTGCAGTCAGACCCCACGGTTATTTTTGGTATTGGCGATTTTAGCATACGCAGGGTACTGAACAAGCATTTGCAATACGACTCGCCTTACAATACCTATATGTACAAAGGCTTGCCGCCAGGACCCATTAACCTGCCTGAAATTTCAAGCATTGATGCGGTGTTGAATTGCAAAAAACACAATTATATTTATATGTGTGCCAAGCCCGGTTATGCAGGATACCACAATTTTGCGGTAGATGAGGCCGGGCATAATAAGAATGCACGTGCGTACAGGGCATGGCTGGATAAAGAGGGTATTAAATAATTGCGGATTTCGAATTCTGATTAAAGGAACTTCAAAAGCAACTGCTTTTTGTTTGTCACCAGCCGTAAAAAATTAGATTTGAGCCAGATTTTGAGAGGACTATGGTTGATAGCCGTAAAGGCGGCCCAAAAACGCATTTAAAAATCTGTGTAATCTGTAGCTGCACAGGGGTCTAATGCTACAGTTAATTCGTTGTAAATCTGTGGTTAATCCTGGCTGAGAGCCTAATTTTTTCACAAATACCCACAACACTGTTTGTTGTGTGCCAAAAAAAGCTACATTTGCAGCCCGTTTTTTAGGGAAAATGTAAAACATTGAAACCGTGGATGCAATTAGTTACAAAACAAAGTTTTTAAACAAGGAGACTGTTAAAAAAGAATGGTTTATTGTTGATGCTGAAAATCAGACATTAGGACGCCTAACCAGCCATGTGGCCAAAATACTGCGTGGCAAACACAAGCCGGGCTTTACCCCGCATGTTGACTGTGGCGACCATGTGATTGTGATAAATGCCGAAAAGGTAAAATTTACCGGTAATAAAACCGATGAAAAAATTTATACCCGCCATACAGGTTACCCCGGTGGACAACGTTTTATGACCCCTAAGGAGGCATTTGCCAAGAAACCCGTTTTTGTGGTTGAGAAAGCCATTAAGGGTATGTTGCCAAAAACAAAATTGGGTCGCGCTGTTTTTCACAACCTGCATGTTGTTGAAGGCACAACTCACAAATTTGAGGCGCAAAAACCAAAAGTGTTGAATTTTAACGATATTAAAATATAGTCATGGAAGAGTATTTAGCAGTAGGCCGCAGGAAAACATCGGTTGCCCGCATTCGCTTGAAAGCCGGCAAAGGCGCTGTAACCGTTAACGATGAGGATCACACCAAGTATTTTTCAACGGCTATTTTGCATTATAAAATCAACCAGCCATTTACTGTTACCAATACAGCGGGCCAGTTTGATGTAAAAGCGACTGTAAACGGTGGTGGCTACAACGGCCAGGCCGAAGCGGTGCGTTTGGGTATTACCCGCGCACTGATCAAGTACAACCCCGAATTAAAACCGTTGCTGAAGGCTGACGAATTGACCACGCGCGACCCGCGTATGGTTGAGCGTAAAAAGCCTGGGCAAAAGAAAGCACGCAAGCGCTTCCAGTTCAGTAAACGTTAATTTTTTAATGGCACTTATACGGCAAGTCTAAGCTTGTTTAGTATCCAAACCTGCCGGACTCGCTCCCAACACTTTCCTGAGCGGCTACCAGG
>DASPJQ010000457.1:0-8184 GCA_035628535.1 Flavobacteriales bacterium
TCCTGCATCCGTTATAACTTCAAACCGGCTGCTTTCAATTGCATCGGCAACGGCTTTCCCCATATGTGTAAACAACAAAATGTCTTTTTCACCGTGTATGACAAGTGCCGGTTTTTTTATTGCCCTTAATTTTTCACGGTAATCGGGTCGTTGTTGCGCTGCTTTCATTAATTTTTTCAGCGCCTCGGGGTCCTGGTTCAATGCATTCCTCACCGACTTGAGGGTATCAATGGGAATAAGTGGTTTTTCAAAATACTGTTCGCCCAAAACCAGCGGCATCATAACGTCAAACATCAACGGATATCCACCACGTTCAAGTGTGTTTATCCATGCCAGTTCAACCGCTTCGTAATAGGGTGTTTTATGCGCAAAGGTTGAAAGCAGCACCAGCCGTTCAACAGTATCAGGATAATTGAGGGCATAATGCTGCGCAACCAAACTTCCGTATGAAATACCAACAAGGGTAATTTTGTCAATCCCTAAAAAACGCAACAACCCGTGAATGTCCGCGGCATGTTGATCAAAATCTCTTACATCGCCACGTTTGTCCGAATGTCCCTGAAAAATAAAATCGCATACAACAATCTGGTAATTGTTGGCAAAGGCCGGTACCATCAGGTTCCAGGCGGCAGTTGATTGTGAAATACCGTTGAGAAATATCAGATACCGGCCAGCATTTTTATTGCCGGTTAATTCGTAATAAAGCTGCTGACCATTGGAGGTTTTGCAATACATATTTTTTTCATGAAGAATCAGTACATATGCAGACCGCCATTAATGGCTATGTTTGCCCCCGTAATGTAGCGCGCGTCATCAGAGGCCAGGTATGCCACCGCAGCAGCCACCTCTTCAGGCGTACCTAAACGGGCCTGCGGTACCTGTGCAATAATTTTTTCGCGTATCTCTTCTTTAATGGCCATTACCATTTGCGTGCCTATATAACCCGGTGAAACTGTATTTACGGTTATCCCTTTTTTTGCCACTTCAAGCGCAAGCGATTTTGAAAAACCATACATACCGGCCTTTGTCGCAGCGTAATTTGTTTGCCCGAACTGGCCTTTTTGCCCGTTAACAGAAGAAATGCTGATGATGCGGCCCCAGCCTTTGGCAATCATCCCGTCAATGACAAGCCGTGAGCAATTGAATAAACTGTTCAAATTCGTATTGATCACTTCATACCACTGCTCGGGTGTCATTTTATGCAATGCGGCATCGCGTGTAATACCACCATTGTTTATTAATACATCAACCGGTCCCACTTCTTCGGTTATTTGTTTCACCATTTTCTGGGCCGATTTAAAGTTGGAAATATCTCCTTCTACAATTTTCATTTCAAAACCCATTCTCAACTGGTCTTCGCGCCATTTCTTGGCTTCTTCGCGCCATTTCATGGCCTTTGTAAAGTCCCTGTAATTGGCTACAACCGTGTAACCATCTTTATAAAGCCTTTCACAAATGGCGGTGCCCATGCCGCCTGTACCGCCCGTAACCAGGGCAACTTTATTGTTCTTTATTCTCATAAAATATTTAGCGAATAACTATGATTTTTTTCCGTTTGATCCGTTTTTTGGAATATGATCGTGGCATTTTTCTTTTACGTACCGGCCTGGTGCAGGCTCAATGGCTTTAAACCTGGCGTTGCCCGCATTTTTTGGCGCGGGTATTTGTTTGCCTGATTTTTTTGCAAGGCGTTCGCTCCATGCGGTCCACCAACTTCCTTCATGAAACGTAGCTGTTTTTTTCCAGTGTTCAAACCCGTTTTCCAATTCACCGTTCAGGTAATAACCGTATTTCTTCTTGGAAGGCGGGTTAGCTACACCCATTACGTGGCCCGAACCGCCCAGTATAAATTCAACCGGGCCGCTCACCAGCTCAGTAGTTGTAAAAGCGGTGTGCGCTGGAGCAATGTGGTCTTCTACCATGCCCACAACATACACGGGTATTTCAATTTTACCAATATCAATTGGGGTATTGCAAATGCGCAACGCGTTTTTACGGCTTAATTTATTTTCAAAAATCATGTGCCTCAAATAGAAAAGGTACATTTTTGCAGGCAAATTCGTGTTGTCATTGGTCCAGTAAAGCACATCAAAAGGGGCAGGCGCTTTTCCTTTTAAATAATTATTCACAACAAAATTCCATATCAAATCGTTTGCACGAATTAAATTGAACGCTTTTTCCATTTTATGTCCGTGCATTACGCCTTCTTCCTGTAACTCGCCACGCTCTAGTTTTTCCACCAGGGCCTTGTCAATTACATCACCCATTGGTCCCACGTCTGAAAAATCAATCATTGCTGCCAAAAACGTGGCTGACGCAACCGGATTTCCGGCCTTTGTTGTTTTCTTGGACAAAATGGCCATGGTGGCGCCCAATAATGTTCCACCAAGGCAATAACCTATTGTGTTTACTTTTTTTGATTTTGAAACGGCCTGCGCAATTTCAAACGCTTTTAATGCTCCTTTCTCAACATAATCGTCAAACGTAATGTGCCTTAATGCGGCCGTTGGGTTCTTCCATGAAATCATGAATGTAGTAAAACCCTGGTCAACCATAAATTTTGCAAATGAGTTTTCGGGCCGCAGGTCAAGGATATAATATTTGTTGATCCATGGCGGTATAATCACCAATGGTGTTTCATATACGGTTTTGGATAACGGTGAATACTGAATAAACTGCATGAGTTCATTTTCATAAATAACTTTTCCGGGAGTAATGGCAATGTTAACACCGGTTTCAAAGGCGCCCATATCGGTTTGGGTTATACCTCCCCTTTCAATATCAGACAAAAGGTTTTTTAATCCGTCAACAAGGCTTTGCCCCTTTGTTTGTTGCGCCAGTTTAATTGCCTCAGGATTTGTGGCAATAAAATTGGCAGGTGAGAGGGCATTAATATACTGGTTTGTATAAAAACTCAGTTTTCGTTTTGTTTTCTCATCTATTTCGGCTGTTTCAATGATATCGTTCATTAATTTGGATACCAACAAATAGCTTTGTTTAATGAAATCAAAATAATAAGGCGCTTCGTCCCACTCAGGGGCCTTGAAACGCTTATCGCCATCGGACGGTTTGATAACCGGTGTATATGGAGCCGATTTGTCAAGTTGGCGTTCAGTTATACGTTTCCATAATTCCTGCTGGCTATTGAAAAATTCCTGGTACAGGTTTTGTATTTTTTCCATTTCTTCAGGATCGGCCATTAATTTTGAACCGAAACGGGCGTACGTTTTGGCTATGTCTTTACTGTCATGTTCATAACCCGATTTATTTTCCAGGTAATTTTGGAAAATTTTATGGCTTGCTTTTGTAATATGCTCTGTTAATTCCTGAATGCTGACTTGGGTTTCGCTTTCCATAGGCTGTTTGTTGTGCAATAAACTATTCAAAAAAAAAACATCGTTAATCAAATGTGTCACTCAATTAACGATGTTTAATAATAAAGACCGGTTAAAACATCTTATTAAACGCTTTATAAATAATTAGCCTTTAGCTGTTTCTTTCTCAGTTTGCTTCCACCATTCGGCAGCCCAGTCAGTAAATTTGTTCAGACCCTTGCTCTGAAGTTTGAACAGGGCATCGATTTGCGAATTAATGTTTTCTCCGAATTTTTGGTTGAAATTCACAGCAAGGTTGGTATGCTTGTTGTAAAATTCAAGTATTTCTTTCGTATTGTTGATGGTCAATTGACGCGATGATTCGAAATTCTCATGGATCAAGTTCAATACTTTTTCAGGCGTTTCTGTGTTTGATTCCCTGATGGCGTCAACCAGTTTTGTATTGAAATCAACGTTCAGCTCCATTTGCCTTGTATAGGAATTAATGATGCTGTCAAGTGTGTCCTCAGCCAACTCAACTGATTTACTGAAAGTAGCTTTCAGGTTGTCTGTTAAGGTGTCTTCCAGTTCCTGCTGGTTTAATTTTTCTTTTATTGAATCAACCATTTTCTTATTGGTGTCAAGGGCCGAATCAATGTACTTTGAACTTGAAACAATAATCTCCCTTATTGTCTCTTTTGATTTTTCAGCCGAAGTCTTAATATTGGTTTTGATCTTTTCGGCTTTTTCATTTAATGTTCCAGTTGTCATAGATGTTTTGTTTTTTTATTGGTGATTATAAATGTTTTAATCAAAATCCAAGGCCAAACAATTAAATTATTGATGCAAAGGGAGTTGTTTTTGATTAACTCCATATTTTCGGTAGTTTATTGAATTATTATCAAAATAACCGAAAACACTTCAGTTTAATCGTAAAAAGCCAACTTTTGTCTATAAGTTTATAAAATTCAAACAATTAAATAAAATGAAAATCAACATGCGTGTTGTTAACATTGATTTGCGCAACCACCCATTGACCTTGCTTTTATACCTTACATTATTGTTCTTATCCCGGTTTTTGCAAGGTCGGTTCCGCAAACAATCATCGTATAATTTTCATAGTTTAAAATTCAGCATTCATATTTAACCGGTATTTATAGGATTTTAATAAAATGTTACATGATTTAAATCATTATAAACGCCCATTGTCAATTGACTAAAAGCTTATTTATTCACAAGCATTTTATATGAAATTGAAATGCCGGGCCGTGCAAACGCCATATTTTTTAAAACGCATTGTTTACAGGATTCCCGCGCTTGCTGAACTGATTTACCAATTTAAGAAATGGTAACCGAATAATTACTTTTTGAATTTATATTTAACCGGCCTTACTGTATATCCTTTTTTACGCAACAATTCAATCACACCGTCATTGCCATAAAGATGACCAGCTCCTACAGCATTAAATGTAGGTTGTTCCTGTACAATTTTATCGATACGGGCAGCCATTACTTTGTTGCGGTCGGTAAGCAAAGCCGTTTGAAAACTTGCCGGCAGCGTGGTATCATTCATCAATACGGCCATCTGTGCAATGTCCTGGTTCAAATAGACCTTTATCATTTTATTGTACAGTTCCTGGGACTTGTTCCAGTCTTTCAATCCCTCAATCACCATGTCAGCCTGTTCTTCAATGGTCATTTTATTGACGGCTTCCAACTGTTCTTCCATTTTTTCAATGCCTACTACTTTCATTTTTTCCTTCTTGGCTTTGTTGAACAACTCAATGTCCAATGGAAAAGCCATGTCCTGGTGCTCGTAAGCTTTTATGAGTTCGCCCGCCATGAAAAACGGTTTAAGGTTTTTATATATTCCCATCCCATCACCAGTGCGCACCCGCATAAGCGAATCAAGCAAGGCATATTTTCCGGGTTCCAGTATTTCGTCAAGCGGTTTTTCAAGCATAATGGATTTGGCCATGGCCAGTTTATCCACTTCGTCCATATTCACTTCCATAGCATAAGCTTTGCACGTATCAAAAATTCTCGAAACCGTTTTATCAAATGCAAATACGCGCTTGTCCTGCAAATGAATGGTGCCATATAAAAACGATGGTTGTTTCAGTCCCTTGCCGCTTATTTCCCATAAAAGTGATTTATCATCGTCACGGAATTTATAACCCAGCACCTCGCTGAATGATTTCCCTGTATCGGTTGAAGCGCCACAGGCCAGGATAAAAAACAGGGGAAACAGTTTCTTGAAATTTTTCATAACGGATAAATTAATGCAGTTAAAACTATGCAAATTCCAATCCACGCAAAAATGAATAGGTATAAGTGGCAAAATTGGCAGGAAAGCTGCCTTAAACAGCATAGATTTTCTTGCTGATCCCGCGGAAATACGCAGAAGAACGCTTTTTCTGCGTATTCTGCGCTCGCATTTTCATTATTCTTACTGGTGTTTGCGGTCCATGTCATCAAGCTCATTGGCCGACAACTCAAATTGCGGGTTGAGTTTTAGCGCAGCCTTAAAATCGGCACGGGCTTCTTTGTACTTTTTCAATTCGCGGTAAGCAAGACCGCGGTTGTGGTAAGCCTCAACATAATTGGGATTGATGCGCAAAGCCGAATCAAACTGCGGTATGGCTTTATCATATTGTCCCAGGTAAACAAGGTAAATATAGCCCTTATTGTGGTGCGCACCTTCGTTGGGGCCAAGCGCTGTAAGTTGATTGTAAATGCTAAAGGCCTTTAGCGGTTTGCCGTTGTCCTGGTAATAAATGGCCAGGTTGTACAAAGCCTCAGGACTATTGGGACGCAAACTCAACGCTGAATTGTAATATTCAACCGCCATGGAGTCTCTGCGGGTGGCATACAATAAACCCAGGGTTACATAGGCGTCAAAATAATCGGCTTTTTGTTCAACGGCCGTTTGAAATGATGAGGCTGCATTCACACTGTCACCCATGTATTGAAATGCTATTCCTTTTAAAAAATAACCTTCGGCCAGGTTTACATCGGTTTTCAGTGCAAGGTCTATGTGCTGTATGGCTTCTTTGTATTGTTTCAGGTGCAATAAAATACGGGCCATTTTTAAATTGGCGCGCGGGTGACCATGTTCCTGCCTGAGCACTTTGGCAAAAGCGGCCGTGGCATCGTCAAAACGCATAACCGAAAAATAAATATCGCCTTTGGTATACAGGTATTCGGTGTTTAACGAGTCAAGCGACAAGGCACGTGTAATATCGTCCATGGCTTTATCATAAATGCCTTTATTAAAAAAATACAGGCATCGGTCATGGTACAGGCTGGCGTTGTTGGGATCATCAACCAGTTTTTTATTGAGCTCGCTCAGGAGTTGGTCTTTACCTTTTACAGGTTGCGTTTGGGTTGCCTCATTTTTTTTTTTACCGCTGCAATGCACCAGGCACAAGCTGGTGAGCATGAAAAAACAAACCTTAAGAAAATGGATCATGGTTGCAAAAATACAAAAGGAATCGGGTTTTACAAGGTTGCTAACCGTTAAAAAACAATAACTTAGGATAAGGTTAGGAATAATGGTCAAGTGGCAAACTGCTGTTATAACACATGGTATGACATATTTTTTATTATGGTTACCCACACTTAGGGGCCAACTTTTACGTTTCAGTCAATGTAAAAAAACAACCTTATGAAAAAACTGTTCTTTCTGAGTTTCCTGGTGGCCTGTTTCATGCTGGCGGGTCAAAACGCAAAATCACAGGATACCCTGCGCCTTAAAAACAAAACCGCTGTGTCCTGCAAGGTGTTTAAAATTTCAGACACCGACATTGAATATAAAAAATGGAACAACCTTGAAGGCCCTGTTTATACCATTGACCGCAACAAGGTGCTTGAAATACGTTTTGAAAACGGAATAGTTGAACGATTTTTGCCCGATGAAATGGACGTGGCCCAGGAGCAGGCCATTCTTAACAAACGCAATGCTGTTAAATTTGATTTGTTTTCACCGGTTTTTGATAAAATCACTTTTGGTTATGAGCATTGCGTAAAGGTGGGGTGGAACATGGAAATGTATGCAAGCTATATTTCAACAGGCCTCTTGCCGAATGGTATAGGTCATAACATTACCGGTGACTCAAAAACCCAGGGATTGGCCTTTCGGTTCGGAAACAAGTTCTTTTTGGGCAGCGATTATTATGTTAAAGGCACCCGTTACGCCCACCCGCTTAAGGGGCGTTTTGTACGCATTGATGTTTCGTTCAGCCAGTTTTCAATTCAAGATGTTTATGAGTATACGCAAAACGCCTATCCCAATCAATGGGGATATTACAGCTATTACTATAATAAAGGAGGTTTGAATGTTAGCCAGTTTGGGCTTGGCATTACCTATGGCCGCCAGTTTATCCTGGGCAACATGTTTACGCTCCAGTATAACGTTGGCATTAATTACGCAGGTACCGCTTCAAAATTTGTGGTTTCGGAAACAAACATTATTCCCCCTCAAAACGGCAATTACTTTAATTACTATTATTACCGTGAGCATAATTATGACCGCTACGGCTCCATACCCAATATAATACGCCTTGGGGAACTTCCTATTGGTATTTCAGGCAATATGACGTTTGGGTATATTCTTGGCGGCAAGAAAAAGGAAAAGCAACCTGAGGATGTTTCAAAGTAAACCGCGGGAAACGTTAAGTAAGAGAACAAGATAAAAAGCGATCGAAACCCGTGTACCGTTGAAGGAAACATATGATTCACTACACAAAACACATCAACCACTACAGAAACACACATACTTTTGAAGGAACCACTTCAATCGTTACCGGGAACACTTCAAGCGCTATAGAAAACATGTCAATTGTTATATAAAACACTTATTTCGCATCAA
>DASPJQ010000458.1:0-6583 GCA_035628535.1 Flavobacteriales bacterium
AGTAATGTACGGTTCATTTAGCCGGGGTACCGATTTTTATTTTACTGAAACAGGAGTTGTGTTCAGGCAAATAAAACGCATTAAACGTTCGCGCAGCGAGATTAAAGCGTTTATTGAGCAAAAAGAAAAACAAAACAAAACCAAAAAGGAAAGCCGGGAAATGCGGGAACGCGAACGGGAAATGTTTGCGTACAAAAATGAGCCCCGTTACCTCGTATTAAACTGGCAGGGAGCTGATCCGCATCCCCGCATTCTTGCTGCGGGACAGGTCGTAACAAAATATCTTTACCCTGAAAAGAAAACGTATAAAACGCTTAATGCCCGTGGGTTTAAAAAAATAGTTTATACCAACATATACCCGGGTATTGATGCGGAGTTTTATTTTCCGAATGACAGTTCAGGAATCAAATACAATTACATAGTCAAAAAAGGAGGAGATCCTTCACAGATCAGGGAAGTATGGGACGGTAATGCAAAAATCAATCTTGACGATAAAGGCAATATTCGTGTAAAGGGAGCATGGAGTGATTTTACCATATCAAAACCTTTTTCATATACAAATGACAGGATTAAATCAGGTATTGAAACTTCATTTCGTTTAAATGGAAACATTGTCGCCTATAACTGTCCAGTGCCTGAAGAAGGCATGGTAATTGATCCATGGATAGTCATACCGCCCGTAGGCACCGAAAACAGGTGTTATGATGTGGATTATGACAATTCAGGTAATGTTTATGCCTATGGTGGTGAAGCCCCGCAGGTATTGTTGAAGTATAACAGTGCCGGCACATTGGTATGGTCTTATACGGTTACAACGTTCATGACCGGGTTAACTGCTTACTATGGCGATTTTGCCGTGGACCATTATTCGGGGAGCGCCTATTTAATTGACGGGTATGGGTATGGTGGAGGACCTACTATTATTAAAATTGGCAAGGATGGAAGCTATATTGCGGGATTCGAAGGTTTTTCTGTAATGGACGAAATGTGGCGTATTGTTGTCAGTTCATGCACAAACCAAATTATTATTGGTGGAGGCGGTGCAGTTGGAAATGAAATGGGATACCTTGACACAACGCTTAGTTTTTTTACACCGGTTAGTGTATACTCGGGTGCAAGCTGGCAGGACATTGCCATACTGACCGCTGATAAGTATGGACATTGTTATTATTTACCGCATAATCCAAGTGTGACCGCCAACCAAATCAATCGCTCGCCACTCCCGGCATTTTTACCGGTAGACTATACAGTGCCCACGGGTTTTGATTTCCAGGAGTTGGCAAGCCTCGTGTATTATGAACCTGCCACGTTAAACGGTTACAACGGTATTGCCATTGCCAACAATTCGTTATATGCATATGATGGTTTTGAATTGCAGAAAAGAGACGCATTAACGGGAGCACTTTTAATCACTAAATCGCTGGTGCCTCCCATTTTTGGCAGTACATCTACAAAATATTGGGGAGGAATAGCGGTTGATGAGTGCCAGAATTTATTTGTAGGCGTGAAAGACACCATATATCAATTTGACAGTTTACTGAATAAAGTTCAGGCATATTTTATTGATGACACCGTGCTTGACGTAAACGTGACCAATACCGGAATGGTGTATTCAACAGGTTACGGATTTGTGAAGTCGTTTATTCCTTCGGCCCTCACGCCTTGTTTAAGCCCGGCTGATCCCATAATAACCCCCAATCTCGTTGTAAATGGCACAAATTGTTCCACACTGGGGTCAGCGTGGGTTAACCCTACAGGAGGTACTGCGCCCTATGTTGTTACCTGGAACACGAGTCCGGCTGTGACAGGCGACAGCATTTTTAATTTGCTGCCCGGTACTTATTCGGTAACCATTGATGATGCTTCAACCAGTTGCAGCGTGGTATCGTTTTTCTTTACCATTGCACCCGATTCCAACGGTATTGACGACAATGCCGTTATACAAAACGTATCGTGCAACGGCTTGAACAATGGTTCCATAAGTTTAAGCCCTTCGGGCGGTATTGCTCCATATACCTACGCCTGGGACACATTGGGTATAACCGATTCACTGGTTGCCGGATTGGGTGCCGGTATATACGGTGTTACCATTACCGACAGCACAGGATGTACAGGTACGTTTTCAATAACCGTAAATGAACCTCCTATATTAACGGCCACCACCAATGCCGATATGGTTGATTGTGTTGGCAGCACAGCCACCATAGCCTGTTTTCCTGCTGGAGGAACGGGGCCATATACGGTTTTGTGGAATACGGCAACACCGGTACTAAATGATACCCTGTTCAATGCAAATGCAGGCGTGTATTCCTTAACCATTACCGATTCGAACGGATGCGCATTCAGTTTTACCGATACATTGTATGAGCCCATGCCGTTAAGCCTTAGCCTTGTAACCGACAGTGTGGGTTGCCTTGGATCACCGCCAGGATCAATGGTAGCAACCGTTGGAGGTGGAACCGGTCCGTATGATTATTTGTGGAGCAACAACGCATCCAACAATACTCCCAACAATACCGGGCTTGCTGCGGGTATTTATTCGCTCACGGTGACCGATGACAATGGCTGCACTATCAGCTTAAGCGATACGGTTTACGAACTTATTTTTCCGGCAGTTACATTTACCAGTATTCAGCCTTGCAATGGTGGAAACAATGGAAGTATTACAGCAAATGCGGTTGGCGGATCGACAGGAACAACGTTTATGTATTCATGGAATACAAGTCCGGCTCAAACCGGTTTAACGGCAAATGGTATTGGTGTGGGGACATATACATTGAGCGCTATTGCAAATGGATGTACCGCAACTTTTCCATTTAACCTGGACGAAAATGCTCTGATTGATACGCTTAAAATCATGGGTGTTTCGTGCGAGGGAAGTCCTGTTGTGGAATTGTATTCTCCCGGTTATGCAACCTACCAGTGGTTTTTATCGGGCACACCTATAACGGGAGAAACAAATCAGGTTTACCTGGCCCCGGGAGGCAGTGTATACAATTTATCAACCACATGGTTCCTGAATGGTTGCCGTTATACAACAACCACTGTTGAAACCGGAGAGTATCCTGTTGCCTCCAAAACGTTAATCCCTAACGTGTTTAGCCCTAACGGAGATGGATATAACAACACGTATTACGCCATGACGTTTATTCCGGGTACATCGCCTGATATTGTTGCATATTTATTCAAGTCGTACCACATAGAGGTTTACAACCGCTGGGGGCAGCTAATGTTTATGACTGACGATGCCAACAACGGCTGGAAAGGAACTGATTTGGGAGGAGCCGAAGTTGCGGCCGGTGTGTATTATATTTTGTTGAAATACGAGGCCCTTTGCAGCGATGCGGAAGGGGAAGTGGTTTACAGTGGAACGGTGCAGCTGGTAAGGTAATGCAACCCTGTTTACCGTTTTACCAGGCGCCCGCCCAATATGGATTTCATGATTTCGTCTTTAAGGTTACGGCTAACCGGAATTTTTTTTGTCCCGATAACCAATTCGTTTCCTTCAATACGGGTTACTTTTGGGACGGAAACCACAAATGATTTATGCACTTTCAGGAACGTTGTCTTTGGTAAAACCTCCTCCAGTCCTTTTAAAGCCATGTAGCTTACAAAACGGCCTTTTTCGGTGTGTATTGCAATGTAATTGTGAAGCGCTTCAATGAATAAAATATCATTATAAAACAGTTTCTCGATTTTCTTGTCGCATTTAATGAAAATATAATCCACTTCAACTTTTCTCTCAGCATTTCGGGTAAGTTCAAAAAAGTCACGCGCTTTGTTACAGGCTTTTTGAAAGCGGTCAAATCCAATGGGCTTTACCAGGTAGTCGATCACATCCAGTTCATATCCTTCCAGGGCATAATCAGGATAGGCACTCGTAATAATGGTCATGGGCTTTTTGTCAAGACGTTTTAAAAATTCAAGTCCCGAAATTGTAGGCATGTTGATGTCAAGAAACATAAGGTCAACCTGTTTCGAGTTCAGCAGTTCAGCCGCTTCAGTAGCATTTTCACCCGTTCCCGTCACTTCAATAAATGAAATCCCCTCAACGTGTTTTGCCAAACCTTTTATGGCTATGGGTTCATCGTCAATAATAATGGCGTTTATTTTATCAAACATGCAATACTAATTTAGCGTTAAAAATATTGTCTTTATTCACAATAGCCAACTCATGCTTACCGGGATAAATCAGCTGTAACCTGCTTTTAAGGTTGGTTAATCCGATGCCGCCTTCTTCAGGCTTTTGACGCATTCCGTTTTCGTATGTTGTGTTTTTTACCTCAAAACATATTCTTTTCTCATCGCATTCGAGTTTCATTTCTACAAAATTTTCGATAAGCCTGTCATTGGAAACGTACTTAAAGGCATTTTCAACCAAAGTAATGAGCAATAAGGGTGCTATTAAAATATATCCGGGTATTTCCTGCGAATTGAAAACAATCCTGCACCGGTCTGATTTACGCAGACGCTGTATGGTGATGAACTTTCTCAAATAGCTTATCTCTTTGTCAAGTCCTATAAATTCAACGTTGCATTCGTACAGCTGATACCGCAGGATGTCGGCAAACAACAGGATCATTTCTTTGGCGTCCTCCTTTTGCTCGTCAATCTGGAAAAAGATGGTGTTTAATGAATTGAACATGGTGTGCGGACTGATCTGTTTTTTGAGGTATTCCAACTCGGTTTTGATCCGTTCTTTTTCAATCTGCTCAAGCTTTAATTTTTGTTTTTGACGGGAACTTCTGAAAACAGCTACGAAAATAAAGAACAATAACAGAATTAAGAATACCGCGCTGATAAGGATAAGCCGCTGGTTGCTTTGCTTTTGTTCCAGTTCATGCCGGGCAACGGTGTTTTGTATTTTAAGTTTATTGATTTTGTCATCACGTTTCTTGGTTTCGGTAAGAATGCTTATTTCTTTAACTTTTTTATTGTTCTCAATCTGTTTTAATGAATCGTTGTACTGGTGATATAAGCGGTAATGGAACAGCGCTTTTTTGGCATCGCCTGATTTTTCATACAACCGGTACGAATTGTGATGCATAGTGCTGGTGAGGGCGTACTTTTCCAGGCCACGGTATTTTACGGAGAGTTTTCCGAATTCGTCAAAATACTGTTTAGCATTCTTAAGGTCGTTGTTGTCAAAATAAGCGTCACCCAAGCAGGCATATGAACTCAGGAGTATATGGGTGGAGTTAAGTTCCAATCCTATTTCAAGGGCCCGCTTAAAATACACAATGGCCGTATCATAGCTTTTTTTATTGTAATAAATGGTGCCAAGTATACCGCAATTGAGGGCAATGCGTTGGCTCTGGCCGGGGGCCTTGCTCAACTCATTTGAACGCTCAAGTTGCGTGATGGCTTCAGGAATGCGGTTTTGCTTTACGTACACAAGGGCCAATGAGCCGTGCAAATCGTTCAGCTGTGAATGGTCGTTAATTTCGGCACGGTGCTTTAGGGAGTTTAAAAAATAGTATTCAGCTTTACCATGGTCATTCATTTGCAAAAACAAAAAACCCAATGAATGTTCGGTATATGCAATGCGCTTCCTGTCGTTTAGCTTTTCAAAGATCCGCAGCGCATAGGAAAGATGTTTAAACGCCAGGTCAAATTTTTCGCGGGTTGCGTAAACTCCTCCAATGCCATGTGCAGCAATGGCCATAAATTTTTTATTGCCCAGTTTTTTTGCAAGCTTGCTGGTCTTAACATAATACGTAAGTGCTGAATCGTACGTGGTTTGATTAAGGTATGCTTCGCCAATACCGCTAAGTAATTCCATTTCGGCTGAGCTTTGTTTCGGTACGTTGTTTAACAGGGCTTTTAGCGAGTCGGGCTTTTGTTTACCGGCCTTTGAATGGCTGTAAAAACCAATAAGTACCAGTAAGCAAAAAAGTTTTTTCATACCCGAAACTAAGCCAATAAATTTAACCAATAATAAACTTGGCCTGCAATTGGGAAAGCAAAAGCTGCATTTGGGATAAAAGGCTGTTTCTGTGGTTGATCGATTGAATTTTTTGCGGTTAATTTGATTGTGTAATGCCAATTGTTATGAATTCATTAATCTGTTAAAACTATGAAACCAGTAATGTTGATTCCGTATGTTTTCCTGACAGTACTATCGCATGCCCAAATCCCTGTAAACAACCCTGCCACACAATACACGTGGTTAAAAAAAAGGTTACCAGTTGATTTTATTGAAAATGTGGGACAGGCTAACGATTGTAAATTACCCAATAAAGAAATCATTTTGTATACGGCAAACCTTAACGGGTTTCAATTCCATTTTACCAGGCTGGGTTATACCGTTGTTAAGCGTGAATTGGTTGAGAAAAGCGCGCGTGAATTTGAAAAAGAGATTAAACGCATGGGACTGGAGGAAAAAAAAGACAAGGGCGAAAGCCTGGAAGAAATGAAAAAAGAACATGGGTATAAAGTTGCCGAACGTTTTTGCGAAATGAAGTTTGTTGGTGGCAGCACTGGGGCCGAACTGGTTGCCGAAAATCCGGTCCCTCATTATTACGCATACAGTGATTCACGCAGCGCGGGTAAAAAAGGTACACTCAGGGCTAAAGCCTTTCCA
>DASPJQ010000459.1:0-1333 GCA_035628535.1 Flavobacteriales bacterium
CAAAAATGTTACGGTATTTTTTTGCACCCAGGCTATTGATATATGATGTAATTTCTTGAATGTCTTGGATTTCTAAATACGAATCCGGTTTAACATACACATGAAGTATGGAACGATCATAAAGCGAAACGATCATTTTACGGTATTCAAAACGGTCATTGGGTATTTCCTGTTCCAGGTCCACAACCAAATTTAACATATTTACAATGCGGAATTTTCAAATATAAAGGTTTAAATCAAAATAGTTGACGTTTAACCAGTTTTTTTTGTCGATGAAGCTCGTCTTCCCAATAATATGCGACCCAAGGTTTTAAAAATAATCTTAAGGTCTTCCCCCAATGAGGCTTTGTCAATATAACCCAGATTGATCCTGAGTTTTTCAGGCATAATCAGGTCTACATATGTTTTTTCCGGGTTAGCCGATTTTGCCAGCAAATCGCTTTCTTCAAAATATTCCAGTGAGGCATAGTCCGTTATGCCAGGTCTTACGCGCAGTACTTTTTTCTGCTCTTCAGTATATAAATCAACATATTTGCGCACTTCGGGCCGGGGCCCAACAAGACTCATGTCACCCAATAAAACGTTGAACAATTGCGGCAATTCATCAAGTTTAAATTTGCGCAAAAAGTATCCTACCCGGGTAATACGGCTATCGCGGCTGCCCACAGTTAATTGGCCTTTTTGTTCCGATCCCATTCTCATTGTCCTGAATTTATACAGGTAAAAATCACGGTTGTTTTTACCCACGCGCACCTGGCTGAAAAAAACACCACCTCTACTTGTTAATGCTACAGCCATCGAGATAAGGATGAGAAAAGGGGAAAGAATGATTAAACCGGTAAAACTGCACAGTATGTCAAATACTCTTTTCAAACAAGCACTTTTTCAACCGCGGTAGTAACGGCATGGATTACGGTTTCCACCTGGTCATTGGTTAATGTATAATAAACAGGAAGCGATATTTCACGTGCATAATTGTCATAGGCTACCGGATAATTCTCTATTTTATACCCGCGTTCCCTGTATGCGGTAAGCATGCTTAAGGGAATAAAATGAACATTAACCGATACGCCCGCCTCGGCAATACGCGCAATCATGGCATCGCGTTGCGCTTCGGTTGCTCCTTTAATGCGTAACATGTACAAATGGTAGCATGATTCTTTAATGTCATTTTTAAATGCAGGTGCCTGGGCCCAGTTTTTTTTTGAAAATGCATTCGAATAACGTTCACAAATCTCGCGCCTGCGCAAAAGTGTTTCGGCATCATAACGTTCCAGTTCAACCAGGCCTATGGCCGCCTGCAAATCCATCATGTTGAATTTAAATCCAGGCT
>DASPJQ010000460.1:0-2823 GCA_035628535.1 Flavobacteriales bacterium
CGCCCGCCTCAACATTCCCATGATTCCCATTGAAACGGTCATTGAAGAAGTGACCGTGACCACCGAAAAAGCCGATAAGAACACCAAGAGCACCGACCTGGGTAAAGTGGAACTCACCATTGAAAAAGTAAAATCATTGCCTGCATTCCTGGGCGAAGTGGATGTATTGAAAACAATACAGCTTTTGCCAGGCGTATTGGCGGCCGGTGAAGGCAACTCGGGTTTTTACGTGCGCGGTGGCGGACCCGATCAAAACCTTGTGCTGCTGGACGAGGCCCCCGTTTACAACGCCTCGCATTTATTCGGTTTTTTCAGCGTATTCAATGCCGATGCCGTTTCAGGACTTGATTTATACAAAGGATCAATGCCTGCACAATATGGCGGGCGATTAGCCTCGGTGCTTGACATTTCCATGAAGGAAGGGAACAACCAAAAGTACAAAGTTGACGGAGGCATCGGGGTAATTTCATCACGCCTAACGGTTCAAGGACCTCTGAAGAAGGATACCAGCGCGTTCATTATTTCGGCACGCAGAACCTACATTGATGTACTCATGAAACCGTTTATCAAAAAAGATTCGCCTTTTGCAGGAAGCGCCTATTATTTTTACGACCTGAACGCAAAGGTCAATTATAAGTTTACCGATAAAGACCGTTTGTTCCTTTCAGGTTACTTCGGTAAGGACGTTTTTACGTTCAACAATACACAGGACGATTTCCTCATGCGTATTCCATGGGGCAACGCCACCGCTACCGCGCGATGGAACCATTTGTTCAACGATAAACTTTTCATGAACGTAACCGGTTTGTTCAGTAAATACGATTTCAAGTTTGAAGGCGAACAGGACCAGTTTAAATTCGGGTTGCGTTCGGGTATTCTTGATTACAGCGGCAAAGTGGATTTCCAGTATTTCCCAAGCCTTCGCCACAATGTGCGTTTTGGGGCATATTATGTGCACCATCGTTTTATTCCCAGCAGCGCAACAGCCAGCAGCGGTGAAACCGAATTTGATGTAGGCGGCACCGTTAAATTGTTTGCACACGAAGCAGCAGTATACGTTGGCGATGATTTTGATATCACCGATATGTTGCGCGTTAACATTGGTGTGCGTTACTCGTTTTTCAACCACGTGGGCCCGTTTACGCGTTATGTAAAAGACCCTACCACCGGAAAAAACAGCGATACACTTGAATACGCCCAGGGCCAAAATGTAGCGCTTTACCACGGGCCCGAACCGCGTTTTTCCATCCGTTATTCGTTAACGCAAAACGCTTCCGTCAAAGCAGGTTTTACGCGCAACCTTCAGTTCATTCACCTGGCTTCATTGTCAACCGTGAGTTTACCAACTGATGTATGGATCCCCAGCACCGACCGCGTAAAACCGCAGTTGGGCTACCAATATTCGGTGGGCTATTTCCAGAATTTTAAGGACAATATGTATGAAACATCGGTTGAAGTGTATTACAAGCAAATGAAAAACCAGGTAGAATACCGCGAAGGGGCTTTACCTGATGATGATGTGAAAGACAACATTGACAATAATTTTGTTTTTGGCAACGGGTGGAGCTACGGTGCCGAATTTTTTGTAAAAAAGCGCACCGGTCAGTTTAACGGCTGGGTGGGATACACGCTGGCATGGACCAAACGTAAATTTCCCGACATTAATTTTGGCGAGGTATATTATGCCAAATTCGACCGCAGGCATGATTTGTCGGTTGCACTAACCTACGACCCAACTAAAAAAATAACACTAGGCCTTGTATTTATTTATGCAACCGGTAACGCAATAACACTGCCCGTAAGCTGGTACATTATTGACAACCGTATTACGTATGAGTACGGCCAGCGTAATTCGTTGCGCATGCGTCCGTATCACCGTATGGATCTCTCAGTGACCTTAAAAGGGAAAGAAACCAAAAAATTCAAGTCGTCATGGAATTTCAGCGTTTACAATGTATACAGCCGGTTGAACCCGTATTTCCTGTACATTGACAGCAGCGGTGATCCGTATGACGGAACGTTAACAATAAAAGCCAAACAGGTTTCGTTATTTCCCATATTGCCATCGGTAACCTGGAACTTTAATTTTTAAAAATGAAAAAATTAATTTACATAATGTGTCCCTTGTTCATGCTGCTGCAAAGCTGTGTGCGCGATGCCGATATTGAAATTCCCGGTACGGTTGACAAAGTGGTGATAGAGGGATACATTGAGCCCGGCCAACCGCCCATTGTTTTTTTGACCCGCAACAAACCCTATTTCGGTACCAATAATTTTACATCGTTCAATGACTTGCTCATTCACGGGGCATATGTGAGTGTTTCCAATGGAACATCCACAGCTGTATTGGATGAGATTTGCGCCTCGTCCTTGCCCGATAGTTTACTGCCTTTGCTTTCGGCTGTAACCGGGCTTGACTCAACCACGCTGAAGAATATTGATTTTTGTTTGTACACCACGCTTGACATGTCGGTTTGGGGTGAGGTTGGTAAACAATATAACCTGTATGTAAATGCCGAAGGAAGGACACTTACATCAACCACAAGAATTCCTTTTGTCACACCGCTTGATAGTATTTGGTACAAGCACGAAGGTACGTATACAGACCGCGGATTTTGCTGGGCGCGCATGAAAGATCCCGATACGTTGGGAAATTCGTACCGCTGGTTTGCCAAACGCAGTACCGATTATGCGTTTAATCCGCCTATAGGTTCGGCATTCAATGATAAATTCATTAATGGCCAAAGTTTTGAATTTGCTTATGCGCGTGCGTATACCCCGGGAGATGATGATGACGCGGAATTCATCGGGTATTTCAGGCCG
>DASPJQ010000461.1:0-12052 GCA_035628535.1 Flavobacteriales bacterium
CCCAGAAGATGAGCAACGTAAATACGTTTATTTCAGAAAATAAGGAGCGTTTTGTGAATGAGCTCCTTGATCTTTTACGCATTCCCTCGGTAAGTGCCGATCCGAAATTTAAAGGCGATGTTTTGCGTACAGCCGAGGAAGTGAAAAAGCGCCTGCTTGAAGCAGGGGTCGATTTTGCCGAATGCAGTCCAACCAAAGGGAATCCTATTGTATATGCCGAAAAAAAGGTCGATCCTTCAAAACCAACTATTTTAGTATACGGGCATTATGACGTGCAGCCGGCCGATCCGTATGAATTGTGGACCTCACCACCGTTTGAACCAGTTATAAAAAACGAAAAAATTTACGCGCGTGGTGCCTGCGATGACAAGGGACAGGTGTATATGCATATAAAAGCATTTGAAGCCATGCATAAAACCGGCAACTTGCCCTGCAATGTAAAATTCATGATTGAAGGTGAAGAAGAAGTTGGTTCCGATAACCTTGGACCTTGGATTACCGCAAACAAGGAACGCCTCAAGGCCGATATAATCCTGATTTCTGATACGGCCATAATTGCCAATGATACACCTTCTATTGACACAGGGTTACGCGGGCTCAGTTATCTTGAAGTGGAAGTTACCGGCCCAAACCGTGATTTGCATTCGGGTGTGTACGGTGGAGCAGTGGCCAATCCTATTAACATCCTGTGCAAAATGATTGCAAGTATGCACGATGAAAACAACCACATTACCATTCCCGGTTTTTATGATAAAGTGCAGGAGCTGACCGCAGCTCAGCGTGCCGAAATGGCCAAAGCGCCTTTTGATCTGGAAACGTATAAAAAAGACCTGAACATTGGCGATGTGCATGGTGAAAAAGGATATACTACCCTTGAACGTACAGGAGTGCGTCCAACGTTAGATGTGAACGGCATTTGGGGTGGTTACATTGGTGAAGGTGCCAAAACCGTATTGCCTTCAAAGGCCTACGCAAAAATTTCCATGCGTCTCGTACCCAACCAGGTTTCGTCAGAAATAACCGAGCTTTTTCAGAAATATTTCACTTCAATAGCGCCCAAATCGGTAAAGGTAGTGGTGCGGCCGCATCACGGTGGCGAACCGGTTGTTGTGTCAACCGAAAGCGCAGCTTACAAAGCCGCATCAAAAGCCATGGAAGAAACGTTTGGTAAAAAACCCATTCCAACGCGTGGTGGCGGCAGCATTCCCATTGTTGCATTGTTCAAATCGGTATTGGGACTTGACTCGGTGTTGTTCGGTTTCGGGCTTGACAGTGATGCCATTCATTCACCCAATGAACATTACGGTTTGTTTAATTACTATAAGGGAATTGAAACCATACCGTTGTTTTATAAATATTATACAGAAAATTCTAAAAATTAAAATCATAAGTTTGCTCAGCGTTCTCCGTTGCCTGTGGGCATGTGTGTGATCAGGTGTACAAAATGAGTGTGATTGAAAGGATTTTCATCAATCGGACAAAATGATTGTTCTATTATGTTAAGAATATTTGTGAATTGGTTCAGGTAACTTTTATACACAATTGCGTTTCAAGAAAAAGCTAGTTGGGCCAAACCCCTTTAGCACATTATTATAGTCATGCTCATACACCCGAATAACGGACAACGAAAAATGAAATTTTTTTTTATATCAATAGCGTTCCTCTTCCTCACTTCCTGCGCCATACAGGATGTTGAGCTGGTGCAAATGAACGGTTATCAGTTTTCGGGCATTGACCAAAAAGAAATGAAATTGACCGTTAAGGCCAGGATCAATAACGAAAACAAGTTTAATATCAAAATAAAAAAAACAAAGCTCAACCTTTCGTTGAATGGTAATGATGGGGGTGAATTGACATTGGAATCACCGGTCGTACTTGCGAAAAAAGCCGAGGATGATTACGAATTTGTAATTGTTGCCCGGGCCGATAAGGTAAAAAGCGCCATTATTGCTGCGGCCATCCCCATTGCCATGAGCGGTAAAGTAAATGTAAGCATAAAAGGATGGGTAAAAGGTAAAGTGTTTGGATTCGGTAAAAAAATTGATGTCGAATATAAAGAATCGTTTTCGGTGAAAGATTTGGGAATAGGGCAATGATCAAAAGAAGGAAGCAGGTGTATAATACACGTACACGGTTTAACGGGCCAGTGTTTATATTATGCCAATTCGAAATGTTGAAAACAGTAAAATTCAAATTGACTTGTCACGTTTGGATACAGGTATTTATAGCCTGGGTCTAACTAACGGTAATAGAGAGATGGGGTCAGGCTATAACTATGAGGCAACAATAGAAGTGTTTCCAGATCATTCGATTAATCATTCTAATACGCCAGCACCGGGCTCAACCACTTTTCAATTTCCTGCTGCGATTGTTTTTTACGTTTTGCCATGTCTTCAACCTGGTCCTGCTGTATTTGGCCCAAACCAAAATATTTCGATTGCGGGTGTGCAAAATACCAGCCGCTAACGCTTGCTGCCGGGTACATGGCCAAACTGTCCGTAAGTTTTACCCCACTGTTGTTCTCTGCATCTAATAATTTAAACAAGGTTATTTTTTCGGTGTGATCAGGACAGGCCGGATAACCCGGGGCAGGGCGAATGCCCGTGTATTTTTCATCAATCAAATCCTGATTGGTGAACGATTCATTTTGGGAATACCCCCAAATATTTGTGCGCACTTCTTTGTGCAGGTATTCAGCAAAAGCCTCGGCCAAACGATCAGCCAGTGCTTTCAGCAAAATGCTGTTGTAATCATCATGATCTTTTTCAAATTTAACGATCCATTTTTCAATGCCCAACCCGGCTGTCACAACAAATCCGCCAATATAATCTTCCAAACCTGTTTCTTTTGGTGCAATAAAGTCGGCCAGACACATGTTGTACGCGGCAGCGGTTTTGGCGGTTTGCTGACGTAAATTATGGTTTATGGCAATTACCTTATCGCGGTTGTTGTCAGCATAAATTTCAATATCATCGTGGTTTACACTGTTGGCCGGCCATATACCCAGTACAGCGCGTGCACCAATCCATTTTTCATGCACAATTTTTTTCAGCATGGCCTGGGCATCGTTGTATAATTTGGTTGCTTCCTTTCCAACAACTTCATCGTTTAAAATCTTTGGAAAACGTCCCGCAAGTTCCCATGTTTGAAAAAATGGTGTCCAGTCAATATAATCCACCAGCTTCGCAATATCAAAATTTTCAATTGTTTTTACGCCTGTAAAATTGGGTTTGAAAACATCTTTTTTGTTCCATTCCACGGGGAACTTGTTTTTGCGCGCATCATTAAGCGACAAATAATTTTTTGAACCGCGGTTTTTAGCGTGATGTTCGCGTAACCGCTCGTATTCTTTTTTAATATCGCCAACGAATTCAGCTTTCTTTTCATTCAGTAAGCTTCCCACCACCGGTACCGACCGCGAAGCGTCCAATACATGCACGGTTTGGCCGCTTTTATAATGCTGCTCAACTTTTACGGCCGTATGCACTTTCGAAGTTGTTGCGCCCCCAATTAATAACGGAATGGTAAATCCTTCGCGTTGCATTTCCTTTGCTACATGGACCATTTCGTCAAGTGAAGGCGTAATCAATCCGCTTAATCCAATGATGTCAACATTTTCTTTGCGTGCCGTTTCAAGTATTTTTTCGCAGGGAACCATTACGCCCATGTCAATGATCTCGTAATTGTTGCATCCAAGCACAACAGCTACAATGTTTTTACCAATGTCATGCACATCGCCTTTAACAGTAGCCATCAAAATCCTTCCTTTGGCTTTCGAGCTTTTGTCTTTTGACGCTTCAATAAAAGGTTGCAGGTATGCAACAGCCTTTTTCATCACGCGGGCGCTTTTTACAACCTGCGGTAAAAACATTTTTCCACTACCAAATAAATCGCCCACTACATTCATGCCATCCATCAGCGGACCCTCGATCACTTTAATCGGTTCGGTATATTTTACACGCGCTTCTTCAATGTCGGTATCAATGTAATCAACAATGCCTTTCACCAGCGAATGCGTGATACGTTCTTCCAGTGTTCCCTTGCGCCATTCCTCGTCTTTGGCTTCTTTTTTGGCTCCGCCTTTAATGTTTTCGGCAAATGCTACCAGTTTCTCGGTGGCATCATCGGTACGGTTGAGTAAAACATCTTCAATCAGTTTCAATAAATCTTTTGGAATTTCATCGTACACCACCAATTGCCCCGGATTTACAATGCCCATGTCCATGCCCTCTTTGATCGCGTGGTACAAAAAGGCGCTGTGAATGGCTTCGCGCACAGCATCGTTTCCACGGAACGAGAACGAAACGTTGCTCACCCCACCGCTAACTTTTGCCAGGGGTAAATTTTGTTTGATCCAGCGTGTGGCTTCAAAAAAGTCAAGGGCATTCCTGCGGTGTTCTTCCATGCCGGTTGCAACCGGGAAAATATTGGGATCAAAAATAATATCCTGGGGAGGGAAATTTACTTTATCAACCAACACACGGTAAGCGCGTTCACAGATTTCAATTCTGCGTTGATACGTGTCGGCCTGTCCTACTTCATCAAAGGCCATTACAATAACAGCGGCACCGTATTTCTTGATAAGTTTGGCGTGCTCAATAAAAGCCGCTTCGCCTTCTTTCAATGAAATGGAATTCACAATTCCTTTGCCCTGTATGCATTTTAATCCTGCTTCAATTACATGGAACTTTGACGAATCAAGCATAATAGGAACGCGCGAAATATCGGGTTCAGCGGCAAGCAAGTTCAAAAATTTGGTCATGGCTTCAACGGCATCCAACATGCCTTCGTCCATATTGATGTCAATAACCTGTGCGCCTCCTTCAACCTGGTCGCGCGCAACGGCCAGGGCCTCATCGTATTTACCGTCAATAATAAGTTTCGCAAATTTTCGCGAACCGGTTACATTCGTACGCTCGCCTACATTCATGAAATTGCTGTCGGGACGCAAACTGAACGCTTCGAGCCCGCTCAGGCGTAAATAACTTTCTACAGCGTGTTTCTGACGTGGCTTTGCTTTTGATGCGTGTTCAGCAATATGCTTAATGTGATCGGGTGTTGTGCCGCAGCAACCACCCACAATGTTCACAAATCCGCCTTCCAAAAAATCCTGGATCTGGCAGGCCATGTCGTGCGGTGTTTCATCGTATTCGCCAAATTGGTTGGGCAAACCCGCGTTGGGGTAAGCGCTAATGAAAAATGGCGATTTTTCAGAAAGTTCTTTCAGGTAAGGCCGCATGTCCTTAGCGCCCAATGCGCAATTCAGACCAATGCTCAACAACGGAACATGTGAAACGGAATTCAAAAAAGCTTCAACGGTTTGCCCGCTCAAAATTCGTCCGCTTTGGTCGGTAATGGTACCCGAAACCATAATGGGTATACGGATGTTTTTTTCTTCAAATACAGTTTCAATGGCAAACAATCCGGCTTTGACATTTAAGGTGTCAGTAATCGTTTCGAGCAGCAATAAATCAACACCACCGTCAAGCAAACCGTTCACCTGCTCCTTATAAGCACCAACCAATTCATCAAATGTAATGGCCCTGAAACCGGGATCATTTACATTAGGTGACATGGATGAAAGTTTTGTTGTTGGACCCATGGCGCCTGCAATAAACCGTGGTTTGTTTTTTTTGTCGGCAGGATTTGCTTTGTAAAAATCATCCAGCGCTTCGCGTGCAGCTTTTGCCGACAAATAATTGATATCGTAAACGGCACTTTCCAAATGGTAATCGGCTTGGGCTACCCAGGTACCACTAAACGTGTTGGTCTCTAAAATATCAGCTCCTGCTTCCAGGTATTGAATGTGAATAGCTTTTAGTACATCAGGACGTGTAATGGCCAGCAAATCGTTATTGCCTTTAAGCGGATGTTTATGGTCTTTAAACCGTTCCCCGCGAAAATCGTCTTCGGTCAGTTTGTAACGCTGAATCATGGTGCCCATGGCACCGTCAATCACCAACACGCGTTCTTTTAATAAATCTTCAATCTTCATATATCAACAATTGTTACATGCTTCTAAATTTAGCCATAGATAACACAGATGGACACAGTTTATTGTAATTAACCTGTGTAACCAGTGTAATCTGTGGTTGTTTCTTTTTTCGCTCCGTGCCTTTGATGTCTCAGATGGGCATTTATCTGTGGCCAGTTTTTCGTCCGTTATTACAAAAAAAAAATCTCTCCCGGAAGGCCGAAAGAGATTTTATATGTTTAACCAATATGTTTTCAAATCTTCTTCAACCTATCTGTCCCTGTTAAGGGAAACGATGTGGCACCTTCCTTACATTTCTCGATTTGAAATTTCCAAATTTGAAATGTTTTGGGGTTGCCAAGGCTTCAAAGGGCGTTATCCCTCCACCTTTCCTGATAGACCATACCCGTTTTTATTACGGGATCCATTGCAAAGAACCGGTGCAAATATAACAAAAAAACAATCGCTTGTACATTTAACGCTTTTTGACTAATTGTAATTAACTGAATTTCAGTCAGAAAATCTACATAATCAACTTTGTCGTAGGTTTAATTATGCGATTATTATTCATTTCACTTCTTTTATTCAGTTGTTCGGCCACGACCCAAAACATGAGCGATTCCAATATACGCTATGTTGCCCTGGGCGATTCCTACACCATTTGCGAAGGGGCAAAACCAAACGAACAATGGCCAACCATTTTGGCGCAGCACTTAACCGAAAAAGGAATTAAAACCGAAATGGTGGCCAATCCTTCGCGAACAGGCTGGACAACCCAGGATTTAATTGATAACGAACTATACGTATTTGACCGGCAAAATGCCGGTTTTGTAACCCTATGCATTGGTGTCAATGACTGGGTGCAAGGTGTTGACAAAAAAACGTTCACCAAAAACCTGCAATACATTCTGGACCATGTGCAGAAAAAACTAAAGAATAAGTCAAACATCATTTTACTCACCATTCCTGATTTTTCGGCCAGCACAGTGGGGCCTATGTACGCCAACGGCCGCGATATCTCAAGCGGTATTGCTGAATTCAATGAAGTTATTCTAGCCGAGTCCAAAAAACGAAAGCTGCCAACAGTTGATTTGTTTGAACCCTCAAAGGAAATGAAAAACGATAAATCGCTTGAGGCACACGATGGGTTACACCCTTCGGCAAAAGAATACGCCATTTGGGAGCGGTTGATTTTACCCGAAGCCGAAAAGTTATTGAAATAATATCTGTAGACACATTATGTAATCCAATCGAGATAGTTCTCCGGTGTAATTACTTCAAATGTTGAATCCGGATAGGCATTTTTCCAGGTAATCGGCATTTTTACTTTCTTTTTCCCGTTCCATTTGAATTCGTAGGCGTGCAATTTTCCTCCGCGGTCTTCAATCCAGTCAATTTCCTGTTGCTGATAGGTACGCCAGAAATAATTGTTCACCGACATGCTTTTTGTATGCTGGTATTTTAAGCGCTCTGATAAAATAAAGTTTTCCCAAAGGTAGCCGGTATCATTGCGCAAATTCAAAGGGTTAAAATTGCTCATCAGCGCATTGCGTACACCTGTATCGTAAAAATACCATTTGCTTGTTTTGGTAATTTCATTGCGCAGGTTGCGTGAAAATCCCTGAACCTTGAACAACACGAATACTTTTGACAATAAATCCAGGTAGCGTTCAACGGTATTTTTTCCCACACCCAACTGCCTCCCCAATTCTTCATAGGCCACTTCATTGCTGGTTTGAAAAGCAATGAGGCGTAAAAGATCGAACATTTTGGATGAGTTGCGTATGCTATCCATTTCCAGGATATCTTTTAATAGGTAATCGCTTACCAGTTCGTTCAGGTAATCAACCTTGTCATCATGCCCGGTAATACGAATAAGCTCGGGATAATTTCCATAAATAATCCGTTCCTCAAGTTTGGCAATTGTTTCAGGATATGTTTCAGTACCCCTGTATTCGGCCTGTGAAAAAGGAAACATATAAAATGTTTTTTTTCGCCCGGTTAGCGGTTCTCCCAACGTATTGGTTAAATCAAACATGGAAGAGCCGGTGACAATTATTTTTATACCATCCAGTTCATCAACCATGAGCTTTAATGCCACACCAATGCCGGGAATTTTTTGCGCTTCATCAATAATGAGGTACGAAGCTTTGCCCATGAGTTTTTTATAATTGGCAACGGTGCGTGTTTCAAGTATTTTATGTGTGCTTTGATCTTCTCCATTCAGTTTAATATACGGTACATCCAGCTTTTTCAAAAAATGTTTAATGAACGAGGTTTTTCCGGTTCTGCGGGCGCCTAAAATAAGCATGACTTTATTGGCCTGGATTTTCCGGGGGAATTGGGTATCAAGAGAGCGGTTGACATATGCGTCCTTCACCCCACAAATATATTAAATTCCGTCCATATACAGACGCAATTTTATTAAATTTCGTCCATATAAAGACGTAATTTCATTAAATTCCGTCCATAAAAATGAAAAAATCAAATTAACTTGCTTGTAATCAATTGATTAATTATTAATCAGGGAGTTTTAAAAAATTCCCACATAACAATTCCGGCACAAATGGAAATATTTAACGAATGTTTGGTGCCCAATTGAGGTAGTTCAATTACGGTATCACTTGCATCCACTACAGCCTGTTCAACGCCTTCCACTTCGTTTCCGAATACCAGCGCGTATTTTTTTCCAGGGTCTTTTTTGAAAGCATCAAGCATGATTTTATTTTCGGTTTGCTCAATGCTGATAATGGCATAGCCATTTTTTTTGAGTTCCTGTACAGCATCAACGGTTGTGTCAAACTTTTTCCAGCTGACCGATTCAGTAGCGCCCAGTGCGGTTTTATGGATCTCACGATGCGGTGGTGCCGGTGTATATCCGCATAAATATACCGCTTCAAATGCAAAAGCATCGGCTGTTCTGAATATACTTCCAACGTTGTGGTGGCTGCGTATATTATCCAGGACAACAATTACCGGTTGTTTGGGCAAAGCCCTGAACTCCTCAACCGACCTGCGGTTTAATTCACTAAGCTTTAGTTTCCTGTTCATAACAGCGTTATTTTGTTGGTAATATACCTTAACGGATGCAAAGCTAAAGCATAAATTAGAATACCAAAGTATTTCCTGCACGTGAGCCTTAAGGTAAAAGAAAAAAAATCAGAGGAAACTCCCCTCATGAAACAATTCAACGGCATCAAGGCAAAATTCCCTGATGCCCTGCTGCTTTTTCGTGTGGGTGATTTTTACGAGACGTTTGGTGACGATGCCATCAAGGCCTCAAAAATCCTGGGAATAACCCTCACCAAACGTAACAACGGTTCGGCAGGAGAGCAGGAACTGGCGGGGTTTCCGCATCATTCACTTGATTTGTATTTGCCAAAACTGGTGCGTGCCGGTTTGCGTGTAGCGGTTTGTGATCAACTGGAAGACCCGAAAATGACCAAAACCATTGTCAAACGCGGGGTAACCGAACTGGTAACGCCCGGTGTTTCGTACAACGACAAAGTGCTCGAAAATAAATTCAACAGTTTCCTGGCAGCTGTCCATTTCGGTGAAAAAAACAACGGGGTTTCGTTTCTCGATGTATCTACCGGTGAGTTTTTGGTTGCCGAAGGTTCCATCGAGTACATCGATAAATTATTGCAGAGTTTCAAGCCCAATGAAGTACTGTATCAAAAACAACACAGTAAAAAATTCATGGAGAGTTTTGGCGATAAGTTTTATACCTACAAACTTGACGACTGGGTTTTCAGTTTCGATTACGGGTTTGAAAAACTCGCCGCGCAGTTTGCAACACAGTCGCTGAAAGGCTTTGGGGTCGACCAAATGCACGAAGGCGTGATTGCTGCCGGTGTGGCTTTGCATTACCTGTTTGAAACGCAGCACGACAAGGTGAGCCACATCACTAACGTGCGCAGGATACACGAAGATAAATTTGTTTGGCTCGATAAATTCACCATCCGCAACCTCGAACTGGTTTACAGCGCCAATGAAAATGCCAAAACCCTCATTGATGTACTGGATCACACCATTACCCCCATGGGATCGCGCATGCTCAAGCGGTGGGTGGTTATGCCGTTAAAAGATCTACGCCTCATTGAGCACCGCCACAAAGCAGTTGATTATTTGGTGCGTTATGAAGATAAAATAGAAGCGTTCTCGATCCAGCTTGAACAGGCAGGTGACCTGGAACGCCTTATTTCCAAAGCGGCCGTTGGAAGGATCAATCCACGCGAAATGGTGTGTTTGAAACGCGCACTCGAAACCATTGAACCGGTTCAGATCCTGCTGAAGCTTTCGAAAAACGATGCACTCCAGTATTTTTGTGACCAGATGAATACCTGCAAAAGCCTGGTTGAAATGCTTAATAAACACATCAACGATGATGCACCGGTGGCCATTCATAAAGGCGGGGTGATCAAACCGGGTGTCAATGCTGAGCTGGACGAATTGCGCGAACTGCTCACCAACGGGCGCGAGTACCTGCAAAAAATGCTGCAGCGTGAAATCGAAGCAACGGGAATTACTTCGCTTAAGATCGGTTTCAACAACGTGTTTGGGTATTACATTGAGGTATCCAACACCCACAAAACAAAAGCACCCTCAACCTGGATCCGCAAGCAGACCCTGGCCAATGCCGAGCGATATGTGACCGAAGAACTCAAAGAATACGAAACAAAAATACTGAATGCCGAAGAAAATATTCTTGCATTGGAAACGCGTTTGTTCAACGAACTGGTTTCGGCTGTGCAGGAATTTATTGTTCCCATACAACACAATGCGCATGTATTGGCTCAAATTGATTGCCTCTTGTCATTTGCCATTTGTTCATCCAAAAACGGGTATACGCGCCCGCTGGTGAACGATTCAAAAGTGATTTCCATCAAGGACGGCCGCCACCCCGTAATTGAGTTGTGTTTGCCTGACGGGCAAGCCTACATTGCCAACGACATTTACCTTGACGATGCCAAACAGCAAATCATGATGATTACCGGCCCCAACATGGCGGGTAAATCGGCTTTGTTGCGCCAAACAGCGTTGATTGTTTTATTGGCGCAAATAGGTTGTTTTGTTCCGGCCAAAGCGGCTGAAATAGGTGTGGTAGACAAAATTTTTACACGCGTGGGTGCAAGTGATAATTTATCGAGTGGTGAATCCACATTTATGGTGGAGATGAACGAAACCGCTTCGATTTTAAATAACGTTACAGACAGGAGTTTGGTGTTGCTCGATGAAATCGGTCGGGGTACCAGTACGTATGACGGTATTTCTATTGCCTGGGCCATTGCCGAATATTTGCATGAAAACCAAAAGTCGCGCGGAAAAACATTGTTCGCTACACACTACCACGAGTTGAACGAGATGAGCAAGCTGTACAAGCGCATCAAGAATTTCAACGTATCGGTAAAAGAAGTGAATGGAAAAATCATTTTCATGCGCAAGGTAGTGCCGGGTGGCAGCCAGCACAGTTTTGGTATTCATGTAGCCAAGTTGGCGGGTATGCCGGTAAAAGTGGTGCGCAGGGCCGAGGAAATGCTGCACAAGCTCGAATCAACCCGCGAAAACGTGAACAAAGAAACTGATTCGGTATTGGTGAAAGAAGATAAAGTGCAACTAAGTTTTTTTCAGTTGAATGATCCGGTTCTGGAGCAGATCAAGGAGCAGATTGAAAAAACGGATATCGATACGCTTACGCCCGTTGAAGCGCTCATTAAGCTCAATGAGATCAAGAAGGCGATGGGGTTGAAGTGAAACCTATCGTACTGCTATTTTATTTTTCACTACATTGCTTTTTGAATCGGTTATAACCAATACATACACGCCTTTTGATAAAACCGCTGGCAGCATGACATTGTTTTTGCCCGCAATAAGTTCACCATTAATTACCAATCTGCCAAAGTTATTGTACACGCTGTACAATGCCGTTGATGTTACATCCCCTGTAAATAGGCCTTCATTCGGATTGGGGTAAACCTGTACTCGGCTTTCTTCTGCAAAAATTTCCTGCGAAGCGGTTATAAAATCGCAGGCTTCAGCGCTAAGTTGAAACAAACCAAAACTATTGTCTTGGTAACA
>DASPJQ010000462.1:0-1891 GCA_035628535.1 Flavobacteriales bacterium
CCAATAAGCACATTGGGCATGATTTCGTGAATGGCGTCCATAAAACTTAACTGCGCGTAATCATGCGCGTACGGTCGGTTATGTTCCATTAGGTCTCCGCGCGACTTCACAACAAGCCCGTTAACATCAACAAACCATAAACGTTCATACGCCTGTTGTTCAGTCAACCCTTCGGCCATAAAAGCGTTTACCATCAGGTCGGCAATGCCGGTTGCAGCCGACCCTGCACCCAGGAACATTATTTTTAAATCTTTGAATTTTTGATGTGTAATGCGTGATGAAGCATAAACGCCCGCCAAAGCAACGGCCGCGGTACCTTGAATATCATCATTAAAACAAAGTATTTTATTGCGGTATTTATTTAAAAGCGTATAGGCATTGGGCGTTAGGAAATCTTCCATTTGAATAAGGGTATTGGGATATTTTTCCTGCACAGCCTGTACAAATTCATCAAACAGTTCAAAATAGGCATCGCCCTCGAGGCGTTTGTGCGGATAACCTAAATATAATGGATCATTAAGCAAATCCTGGTTATTGGTGCCGCAATCAAACATAACCGGTAAACAATGAGCCGGGTGTATTCCCCCGCAGGCTGAATAAAGCGCCAGTTTGCCAATTGGAATTCCCATGCCGTTTGCCCCCAAATCACCCAAACCTAAAATGCGCTGCCCATCGGTCACCACAATTATGCGTACATCGTCCTCGGGCCAGTTGCCGAGCAGGTTTTTAATTATGCCTTTGTCTTCAGGTGTAATGTAAAAACCTTTTGTTTGCCTGAATATATGTGAAAACTCTTTGCATGCCTGCCCCACGGTGGGCGTATATATAATGGGCATTATTTCCTCCATGTAAGTTATGGTGGTTTTGTAAAAAAGACGTTCATTGCGTTCCTGCAAGGCTGAGAGAAAAACGTAGCGCTCAATGTCATTGTTTTTGCGCCTCAGGTTTTCCATGATGCGGCCGATCTGCACCTGCTGGTTGGAAACTGCGTAAGGAAGCAAACCCCTTAAACCAAGCCTATCGCGCTCTTCGCGCGTAAAAGCGGTTGACTTGTTGGTTTTGCTATCGTGCAGCAATTCTACATTATCCTTCATAAGAAAAAACGGTTTTTTATAGGGAAAGTAAAGATAGGGTTTTTGGGTAAAAGACCGGTATTGTCATAATTTTAAATAATGAAATTTTAATAGAGAGGTGATGCCGTAAAACCGGTCATTTTATTGTCCAAAATTTTCATTATTTGAAATGGCTGTGTAATTGATTTTGTCCCTCTAAAATACTGAGTTTTATACCGTATTCGCGACTCATTTCCTCCATTTTGGCCATGAAAGCGAGGTTGTAATGTATGGGCAGATAATCATTTTTACCCAGCAATTTCTCGTATTTGGGAAGTAGTTCGGGATAATGTTTTTGAATTGCCCTGAACACCTGGGTACGGCTATCAGCAGCCGCATTGCCAAACAGGGTTATGGTGGCCGGCAAAATGTATTTAACCCTGATGCGCCTGAATTCGGCAAACATTTGGTTGAGGCTAACAGTGGTATCACTTATGTACGGTAGCAAAGGCATCATGCTTATTCCAACAAGGAACCCGTTTTTTACCAGTGTTTCGGCAGCCGCAAGGCGTATTGAAGTAAGCGTTGCGCCCGGTTCAAATTGTTTGCACACAGCATCGTCAACCGTAGAAAAAGAAAATGAAATAATGGTACCGGTTTTTAACGCTGATACGTGTTTTGGAATGACGGCTTCTGTGGCTATGCGTTCAAGCAGATCCATGTCACGCAAAATCAAATCGCTTTTGGTGATCATGTGTACCGGGAATTTGTATTTCAGAATCAACTCAAGCATGCCGCGGGTTAATTTTTCTCCTTTCTCAAACCGGAGGTAGGGATCG
>DASPJQ010000463.1:0-3728 GCA_035628535.1 Flavobacteriales bacterium
ACTTGCTGGAGTTGTTGCTCTGGGAGCTGACGCTCAGCGCGTTTCTGGCAGCCATGAATTTAATGGCCACTTGAACGCCAAGCCTGTTAAAATCAAACCCAGCACAACACGTGCTGCTGGAGACACATTGTTCTATACTGATGCTGAGTATTTTTACGGTACTGGTATTGACGGCACATTTAACTACACTACTGAAGATGTTGACGGATTAGTAAATAATCCGGGTGGCGGTCCATTCCCTTCAAATGATTTTGGTAACTTCTACTCACTGCAACCCGTTGATTATTTTCCATGGGATGTTGATACAGCTTTCTATTGGGCAGCTACTTCGTGGTTTGATCCTCAGGCTTGTTGTGCAAGCAATTGGTTGGAATTCGGCCCTATTAATATTCCGGCTGCAGGTGCTACTGTTCAATGGTGGGTTAAAACCAATCCTTCCTACCGTGATGGTTATGAAATCAAGGTGAACACTACTGCCTTGTCGTTCTCTGACTTTGTTGATCCGGCTATTTATAGCCGCCCTGACTTGTACCCAAGCTCAACCACAACGCTTGATACTACCTGGCAGATGTATTCAGTAACCCTTCCTGCCACCTATAACGGTATGCCAATTTATCTTGCTGTACACCATAATGCAAACGATATGGATGTTTTTTATGTAGATGAAATTCTTGTTACGGAAGGTTCCGGTAGCGCTGTAGCTGAAACCAACAACAGCGGCATGAGCATGAGCGGTGTATTCCCTAACCCAACCAATTCAATTGCTACATTCAACCTTACATTGGACAACGCTGCTTCGGTTAGCTATAAAATAACTGACCTTGCCGGTAAAGTTGTTATGACAGGAACCGAAAGCAAAGCTGCAGGCAACAATAAAATTACGTTCAGCGCTGAGGAACTGGCAACAGGTACGTATTATGTAACCGTTACCGCTAACGGAAACGTAATGACACGTAAAATGCAGATTCTTAAGTAATCGCTAAAAGAGATATATAAAAGCCCTGGTATTGTTACCGGGGCTTTTTTATTTATAATTTCATAACCGGCTGACCAATTCTTTTTCTTAAATTGCCTGCACAATCCAATGCGCATCCGTTTACTTATATTCGTTTTACTGCTCAGCAACAATATTGCTATTGCGGGTAATGATAATTTTGCCATTGGTGCCAGACAGCTGGGTTTGGGTGGTTGCGGTTTAACATTGCGTGATATTTGGGCCAGCCAGCATAACCAGGCAAACCTTGGCTGGATGCATCAATACAGTGCCGGTATGTATTACGAAAATAAATTCCTTCTCAGGGAAACCGCACTTAAAAACATTTCAGCGGCTATTCCTGTGGGAAATATTGGCGCTTTTGGTTTGGTAGCAACACAGTTTGGGTATACCAATTACAACCAAAGCAAATACGGCCTTGGTTACGGTATGCGTATAGCCGAAGGATTTGCGGCCGGGCTCCAATTCAATTACCATGCGTTAAGACTTGGCGACATATACGGGACTAAAACAGCTTTTACAGCCGAATTCGGCTTAAACACCAAATTGATTGAGAAACTTAGTTTTGGCGCACATGTTTACAATGTTTCCCGCACCATGCTTACCAAAACGCCTACCAATGAGTTTATACCAACCATTGTGCGGTTGGGGTTGCAGTACGATTTTTCGGAAGCCGTTATTGCCTTGCTTGAAACCGAATCAACCATCAATTATTCAACCAATATTAAAATGGGCGTTGAGTACAACATCAAGCAAAAATTTTACATGCGTGCGGGTATCAATACCCAACCGTTTCAAAGCAGCTTCGGTATTGGTTACCAGTATAAGCTTATGTATGTTGACGTGGCGGCATGCTATCACCAGGTTTTGGGATTTACACCTGCTCTTTCACTGCATTGTAATTTTGGCCAAAAAACAGCTGGCAATGAAACTGCGAAATAGCATAATTACTTTTTGCATGTTGTTTTTTGCAAGCGTCCAGGTATTGTTTGCACAAAAAAAAACGTATGGGAATGAGCAGGAAAAACTGGCTATAATTGAACAACGTGTTGAGTTTTTTGCCGAAAATTCGGGCCAGGAAGATCCCGATTTGAATGCCCTTTTTGACCGCCTGCTTCATTACATTGATCACCCGCTTGATTTAAACAGGGCGAGCAAAAGCGATTTGAGTGAACTGTCATTGCTCACCGAGGTGCAGATTGATGAATTGCTGCGTCACATTGAACGCACCGGAAAACTGCTCAACATTTATGAAATACAGGCCTTGCCCTCGTGGGACATAATTACCATTGAACAGGTTTTGCCTTTTGTATATGTAACCGACCGTTTTGAACAGGCGCACATTACCTTTGACCAATTGCTTAACGAATCAACAAACGAATTGTATATACGTTGGTCAAAAGTACTGGAAGACCAAAAAGGCTACCAATATAATTCAACAACCGGTGCGGAACCTGTTTACCTTGGCAGCAATGACAGACTGTATACCCGTTACAGGTTCAAAAGCGGCAATTACCTGAGCGTGGGTTTTACAGCCGAAAAAGATGCGGGCGAAGAATTTTTCAAAGGATCACAAAAAAAGGGGTTTGATTTTTATTCGGGGCATGTATTTGTGCGTGACATTGGCATTGTCAAACATTTTGTGGTGGGTGATTATTTTGCAGCGTTTGGCCAGGGACTAACCATGGGCATGGGACCTGCTTTTGGTAAAACGGCCGCATCGCTTACTGTAAAACGCGTGGCCTATAAATTAAAACCCTATACTTCGGTTGATGAAAATGTTTTTTTGCGCGGGGCGGCAACAACCATCCAACTAAAAAATGTTGAGACCACTGTTTTTTTCTCAAGCAAGCGCATTGACGCCAATGTTAGCAGCATTGACACAGCCCAGGGAACTGACGATAATGTAATTGCTACCTCGTTTCAAACCACGGGTAGCCATGCAACCGTGAATGAACTGGCCGACAAGGACGCCATAAGAGAAACCATTTTTGGCGCACACGTAAATTACAGCAAACGTACGCTTGAAATTGGCGGTACTTTTTATAATGTTGATTACGGTGGAATGCTTGACAGGAATTTGAGTTATTACAACCAATACGATTTTACCGGCAACAGCAATTTTGTTGGTGGATTTGATTACTCGTTTATTGTTAAAAACCTTCATTTTTTTGGTGAAACCAGTATGAGCCGTAACAAAGGCCTGGCAACCTTAAATGGTGTAATTGTTGGACTGGACCCTAAAATTGGCATGGTACTTATGCACCGTTATTACCAACGCAACTTCCAGAATTTATATGCCAATGCTTTTGCCGAAGGAAGCATACCTGTGAACGAAGGCGGTTATTACCTGGGTGTTGAAATGAAACCCAATACGCGCTGGTTAATTAACGGTTATGTTGATTTGTTTGAAAGTCCGTGGTTGCGTTACCTGGTAAACGCCCCTTCACGCGGCAATGAGAGCCTGGCACAAATTACCTGGAAACCCCACAAACAAACACAACTTTATGTGCGCTTTAAAAACCGCAACAAAGAATTTAATACCGATGTTGATCTGGATGATATAGAATATACCGTAAACCAAAACCAGGCCAATTACCGTTTTGATGTAACACATAAAATAGGCAAAAGCATTTCGCTGCACGCACGCATTGAGCAAACCACTATAAGGCGCGAAGATGAACCCGCTGCAAAAGGGTATATGGTTTTTCAGGACATTTTTTACAGGCCTTTA
>DASPJQ010000464.1:0-1685 GCA_035628535.1 Flavobacteriales bacterium
AGCCAGTTCGCTGGCAATGATCCTGTGGCCGCGGGCGTTGGGATGCGGATCGTCAGCGCTTATGACAATACCCAACCGGTTTTTTTGCGTTATGCCTGCCTTTACATATACATCTGACAAATCAATAATCCGCCAAAAGCCCACATCCCTTGCTAATTTTTTAAGTTCATCGCGTTCCTTTGCAAAATTAAAATCGTTGGTAGCCGGTAAAAACACCCACGTTAAACGGGCATTGTTTTTTTTGCAGGCTGCAACAATGCGTTTATAACACCATTCAAATAGTGCATCGGCATAGGGCATTAATTTCCTTTGAATTTCTTCCTGGCCCATGTATTGCTTCACGCCTGTTTGATTTTTAATTTTTTTCAAAAATACATACTCAAGGTTAATACCCGCACGAATCAACTCGGCCATAAACCCGATAAACCTTTCCCTATCGCGTGAATGGGCAACAAGCACAACATGGTCGGGTTCAAATCCGGGCACCTTTTCTTCCATAAGTTTTGCCTGCTGTAAAATGTGGTAACCACCGCAGGCAAAATTCAGCATTTCATATCTTTCTGACCCGACTCCCACCATTTCATTTGCTTGTTCTTCGGCCAAGGCTTCAAACACTTCGTTATCGGCCACACCCGAGCCCATTTCGTAAGACCCGCCCAGCAATGCAAAACGCATAACATTGCCTGGTTTTTGTTTTGTATATTCCTTGTCACGCAAACCAAAACTGTTTGTTGAAAATCGCTTCCCCTTCCACTCAACCGAAACCGATGGCTTTATTTTGCGTTGATAAATGTCATTGGTGGCCTCAAACGCCAAACCAATATCGCCTTCGGGTAACGGTTGTAAAAGTGTAACTTCCCAGGCCCCTGGTGATGCAGCATTGCCATCCATCAGGGTTTTATAGTACCCTCGTTCCTTTTTTTCCTTGTAAACCCCGGTCGTTTCTTTGTTCAAAACCACGTTCACAAAATTATTGCCCCAATTGGCCTTTTGCTGCATAAGCGGGAATGCGGCCAGCAATACAAACGCGGGAACAGTCAACACACGGGTGCTGCCGTGGTCCATGGCAAACAGCGCTTTGACCTTTGGCCGGTGGTACGCAAAATGCCCGGCAAAAACCAATAGATAAAGCATGATTAAGCCCGCTATAAGTGCACCCATTTGCGTTCCCGAAAATTTTCTTGCGAAAGACAGCGTATGTTTCCATTCGCCTAAACTGGCACTGCCCCATAGCGACCATAAAAAACACATGAAAAAGAAACAACAAACAATGAAGAACGATTGGGTTGCATATTTTTTTAATGTTGAGGGAACGTTCACAATTTTTTTACGCGCTTTGTAGTCAAGGTACGCAACGTTCAGGGTAATGCACGCACCTAAAATGATCCAGAACAAAGCATCGTTGGCCGAAAACGTAAATGAACCCTGGGCCCAAAAAAATTGGTAATTGTGAAAGAACCAGGTTGCAACAAACATAATGACCGTGGCAACGGGCAGGGCCGCATTTCCCAGCGGTTTGCGAATGCGGAACCAGAGCGGATAAAAGAAAACCTTTTGCATGAAATTGCGCCAGTAAGTGTTGATCCTGCGCCACAAATCGGTAAAACTGGATCCCAGGAAAAAATAATTGAAAACAGGTGAAAGGTCATACCCGAACAAACAGATAAAGGCCATTGACAGGTGCA
>DASPJQ010000465.1:0-1659 GCA_035628535.1 Flavobacteriales bacterium
AACCACAGCCGTACGGTTCAAACCAAACGAATGCTCAACCGTATTGGAAATGATTTTTCCTTTTTCATCTATGTGTATATAACCGGGCCTGTTTACAAAACTCATCAGCAATGAATTGTTTTTGGTCACATGCATGCAAATGGTTATGCATGGATCAGGTACCGAAGCAAGCACCCCGTTGTAAGGGTACGGTTTAAAGACGGGGTTTTTACCCTGAATGATAAAGACTTTTTTACTGAACGTAGTGGCCCATATTTCACCGTTAGGCTGCTTAAAGAATTTAAATATTGAATTACTGGGAAGACCGTCCGCAATCGTATAATTTTTAAATTCATAACCGTTGTAGCGTGAAAGACCATGGTCGGTTGAGAACCATAAGTTCCCATAATTGTCCTGTACAATATCGTCTACCTGCGAACTGGGTAACCCATCATCAACGGTATAATGGTAGTAGTTAAGGTCCTGTGCGTTCAGGAACACGCACGGTAAAATCAACGCGAATACAGCGAGAAAAAACGGTTTAAGGTCCAATGCAATAGGTTACTCTTATAAATATAGCAACTAAACGGTTATGGACTAAAAAAATTATGGGAACGGCATAACCTGTTCTGCAAAATACAGATACACGTTATTAATCAGTCAGATCAATTACGCAATTGGTACCGTACTGCGTATGCGGTTGAATGGATATGCCCACAGCCACATATTCCTGGGTAATAATAGATAACCGGTGGCCCACACCGGGAACGTCCTTGTCAACCAATAAATGCAGCACAATTTCTTCTGGAAGGCTCATGCCGTAGTCGCAACTTTCACCTACGCCCGTTCCAATATAACCGAAATGTTTGGCGCGTCCGTCAGGATCACCATATAAACCGCCATGGCCTTCTTTGCCCAGTTCCCCGTAATTTTTAGCGTGAAGCTGTGCGGCCAAAAACAACACGCTGTCGGGCAAATAGGGAAGGGCCTTGTTGCCTTTTTTTAAGGTATTGATGAGCGAAGTGGAATACGAGCCCAGTTCCCCGGGATGGCGTTCAAGGTATTTTTTGACGAATGTTTTTTCAAATAAAACAGGATCAAGCCTGCATAAATTCATGACCAGTAAAACGGCCTTTTCGTCCTTTGTGAGATAAGAAGCATATTTGCCGGTATAGGCCATCCTGTATTCGGGTTTGTTCCATTCTTCAAAATAATACGCACTGTTGAGGAGTTTTTTCAGGTCTTCCTGGGTATTGGCGTATAAAGCGCTTGTTGCCGGATGGGGTTTTGAAATGCCTTCGGTTTTGGGAAACACCAGCATGTGCGCATAATAATTACGCGCTTTTTCGCTTGAGGCGTTGAACGTTGAGGTAAGAAAAGCACTCCATTTTTCAACGTAGGCTATCAATTTTTTTGCCAGCAATGCGTCCATGCCGGTTTTTATGGTTTGCTGGAGCCTCTTCAGCAGGAACAATGTTTTTACCGTTTGGCCGCTTTTTTGAATGTTGGCCGTATATGTTTTTGTGATCCCTAAAAGCAAATCAAAAAGCTCTTCTTTTTTTTCTGTTTCTTTCAAAGCCAGCAGGTCATTGCATGTTTTGGTAAGGTTCGGGTAAATATAACTCTCAAATAAAACATCCGAATTATCAAAAAGCGTATAATGTTCATCCAGTGTTTTTT
>DASPJQ010000466.1:0-1695 GCA_035628535.1 Flavobacteriales bacterium
CTCCGCAACATTACCCGTTACTATATTTACCACCTTATTTCACCCACTGATACGGCATGGATCAATCTTTTTTCATGCCATTTAAAAGCAAGCACGGGCAATGAGGCCGACCGCCTTGCCGAATGCCAGGCCTTTTGCACCTATGTGGCCGGTTTGAACAGCAGCCAGAACATTATAATGGGTGGCGATTTTAATTTTTACAGCAACCTTACCGAAACCGGTTTTAACTGGTTAACATCCACCAACTGTTCCCACCAGTTGTATGATCCTATTGACCGCATTGGGGACTGGAACAGCAATTCTGCCTATAAAGATATACACACCCAAAGCACGCGTACCTCCAGTGAGCCTGACGGTGGGTCAACCGGTGGCCTTGATGACCGCTTTGATTGGTTGTTTGCCAATGATAATGTAATGAACGGTACCGACAAGGTGCGTTATGTTACAGGTTCTTATACAGCTGTTGGAAACGATGCCAACCATTTTAACAAAGCCATTAATGCAACGCCAACCAATACGGCCGTGCCGGCCAGTGTAGTAACCGCCTTGTACAATATGAGCGACCATTTGCCTGTTTATTTTGATGTGGCCATTGCCGATGACATCAATGTAAGTGAATATCACCAGAACCTGGGCGGGGTAAATGTGACCTGGGTAAACGATGGAAATGTTTTAAACCAATCGCGGTTTATTATTAACAGCAATAAATTTACCCTAACTACCATGGAAATTACCGACATGAGCGGAAAAAAAGTCGTGTCGAAAAACGTAAATTTAAACCCGGGCGATAATTATATAACGCTTACCGAAACTGATCTTCAAAAAGGCCAATATTTGTTGACTGTGCGCACTGCTGAAGGTTGGACCGGGTGTAAATTTTTGAGGTTTTGATATGCGCGGATACGCCATTACTTAAACACTGAGGTTTACACAGAGGGCACTGAACCCTACCTCGATTTTATTCGTTTATTAATTACCCTTTTCCAAATTAAAATACCCGCAAGCCCAAACACTGTTCCCAGCAAAAATCCACCGGCAACATCGCCCGGGTAGTGCACGCCTAAATAAACCCGGCTGTAACCCACAACCAGCGGAATCAAAAACATTAACCATAACCAGTTTGATTTTACCTGTTGCTTCAAAAACCAGAAAACAACAATGGTCCAGGTCATAAAGTTGACCGCGTGTGACGATACAAACCCGAAAATACCACCCCGGTGGTCGTTTACAATGTGCACAAAATTCCTGAACGCTTCATTGTGGCAGGGCCTGTACCGGCAAACCGTATTTTTAAAAAGGTATACCGAGGTTACATCGGCCAGGCCTACCATGGCCCCGGCTAACAATACCTGCACCAACGCAATTTTAATCCCGTAAAATTTGGCTAAAAAATAAAACAGCAGCATGTAAACCGGTATCCATGACAAACCGTGGCTTATAAAATAAAACACCTGGTCAAAAAAAGGATTGTGCCGTGAATTAATGGCAAAAAACAGGTCAATATCCCATTGCTCCAGGGTTTCCACCATTAATCGTTAAGGGTTTTCCAGAGGAGGTCTTTTAACTGGTCAATGTTGTAATTGGTATGGGCCGATATAAAAATATGCGGTATTTTTTTGGGCAATTGCTTTTTCATTTCGGCCAGCAATTCATCATCGGCCAAATCACTTTTACTGATGGCAATCACCTGTTTTT
>DASPJQ010000467.1:0-8824 GCA_035628535.1 Flavobacteriales bacterium
CCAGTTGCTTGTAGAATTTTACCAGGGACTGGGTGAGGCCTATAATTACCTGGGCAAACATGCCGAGTCGGATGAAAATTATGAAAAAGCCCTCAAAATTAATGGCGATAACGCCTATGCCCTGAACAATTATAGTTATTATTTATCCCTTCGGAAAGAAAAGCTTGACAAAGCTGCTGCCATGAGCAAAAAATGCAATGAACTGGTCAAGGACAATTCCTCGTTCATGGATACCTATGGCTGGATTTTATTCCAAACCAGGCAATACGCTGAAGCTGAAAAATGGATCCAGAAAGCCATTATGAACGATGATGGCAAAAATGGCACATTGCTTGAGCACTATGGTGATGTATTATACCAGTTGGACCGTAAAAGCGAAGCGCTGGAATACTGGAATAAAGCCAAAGCAACAGGTGATTACAGCAAACTGCTGGAGCAGAAAATAAAAGAAGGTAAATATGTGGAATAAGCAGGAATCGTACGTTACTGCATGTTTACTGGTAATGGTTTTTTTATACGCCTGCACGGGTCAGCATCATTTGGCAACCGGCAAACCAAACCACCACTTAAACACCAATAAAATAATTGATAGTGTTGAATTGCAAAAACTCAGTTTTGCCGATTTCACCTCACGCCTTTCTGTTGATGTTGAATCAAAAAGCCTGAATGAATCTTTTACCGCCCATGTAAAAATAAGGAAGGACAGCATTATGTGGATTGATATACGCAAGGCAGGGCTGGCTGTAGCCCGCGTTTTAATCACCAAAGACTCGCTTAAAATGATTATGCGCATGGGCCAGGGCGAAGGATATTATCCACGTTCATTCAATTTTCTGAATGAGCAGTTTGATACTGAATTGGATTTTACCATGCTTCAGGACCTTATTACCGCCAATCCCATGAGTTTTGATCCGCAGGAAAAATACAAATCACCAAAAGACAGCGCTTACTATTATTTGACAACGCTCAGGAAACGCAGGTTGCGCAAGGCTCTTGAACACGACCGTGTGTATAAAAAACATGATGTCATTTATCAATATAAGTTTTATCCGAAGACCTTTAAGCCCTACCAGGTTTGGATCAATGACATTAACGATACAACTGTTTTTGACGCCCGTTACCTGGAGTATGAAGGCCTGGATTCCATACCTTTACCCAAGGTTTTGGAGATTGAAGCTTCCAAGGCCGACCGCAAAATGAAACTTAAACTGGAATACAAACGTACCAGGCTGAACGAAAAAACTGACTTCCCGTTTGTTGTACCCGATGATTACGAAAGGAAATAAAATTCTTTTATTCATCCTTACCTTTCTGGTAAGCACGGCCCTTATTGCCCAAAAAGAAGTTGACAAACTCAAAAAACAGGAAAAAGAATTACAAAAAAAAATACGGGACAACAAAAAAATACTTACCGAGAAACAAAACATTGAAAAAATAACCATTGCTGAAGTGGCTATTTTGAACCAGCAAATTGCCCACCGCGATGAACTCATTGGCAATTACAGTCAGCAGGTCAATAACATCACTTACCAGATTGAAGAGACCAAAAATGATATAACCCGCCATCAAACAGAATTGGGTAAATTAAAAAAGCGTTACATTGAACTTATACGATATGCATACAGGCACCGCAATACCTATCACCGTTTATTGTTTGTATTTGCGGCAACCAGTTTTAACCAGGCCTATGTGCGTATAAAATACCTGCGCCAATTTGCCGATCACCGTAAAAAACAGGCCCAGCGTATACGTGAAAAACAACGTGAACTCGCCCGAAAAATTGCCGAACTCAAAAATGCCAAAACCGAAAAACAGGAACTGCTTGGAAAAACCGAAATTGAAAAACAAAACCACCTGGCGGATAAGGCTAAACAGCAGGACGCCCTTGCCAAACTAAAATCCGAAGAACACACTATTAAACAAACCCTGGCCGATCAGGAAAAACAACGCGAAAAACTGACTGCAGAAATCAAACGGGCCATTGAAGAAGAAATACGCAGGGAACGCGCGCGTGAACGCGAACGCATGGCCAAAGCCGAGGCCAATAAAAAAAATAAATCAACGAATACCAAGACCAACACCGATAAAACCACTGTTCCGAAAAAAGAGGTGCATTATGACGTGGAACGCGAAGGCATGGCATTGGAGTCGGCTGAATTTGAAAAAAACCGCGGCCGCCTGCCCTGGCCGGTTGAAAAAGGTGAAATTACTCAACACTTTGGACGCAACCCCCATCCAACGCTTAAAGAAGTTTGGATCAGCAACAATGGTATTGACATTGGAACAGGAAAAAGTGCCAAGGTGCGTACAGTGTTTGAAGGAAAGGTCAGCAGCGTATTTGTTATCCCCAATGCCGGAAAATGCGTGATTGTAAGCTACGGTGCATACCGGACTGTTTATGCCAACCTGGCCGAGGTGAGCGTTACAAAGGGGCAGGAATTAAAAACCAAGCAAAATATCGGGACCTTACTTCCCGGTGAAGATGGTAACATTTCAGAAGCACATTTTGAAATTTGGAAAGTAACCACCAATGACATGGAAAAACAAAATCCAGCGCTTTGGTTGTACAGGTAAGTTGCTTTATGAAGTCAGAAGCTTGATCGGTTGTTTGCAACACTAATCAAAACCACATTTCTAAATCTCAAATTTGACTTATAGCCTGTTTTTATTCCAAATCCATTTCCGCTGGCTTATAATATCGCCCCCGCTTAAAAAATTTCGTGTCTTCTTCATCAAACAAAACCAGGATTTCACCTTCGCTATCGGGTCCAAGTATTGAAATGCCATCTTCGTCAATGGCATAGGCTGTTGCGCAAAACGCCAGGTATAAATTATCATCGAGTATCAGTTCTATATCCTGCGGTATGTAATTTTTTTGTCCTTCCAGGTCCTCAAACCAATTATAACAAACATACACCTGGTTGATTTCTTTTCCAATTACGGGCGCCCACTTTTCATCGGTATTCACTTCCATTTTTAAAAACGGCAGGTCTCGGTTATATGCTTTTACGAATGCACCGTAGGATTCAACTATTGAATCAATGGCCACGAACCGGAAATTCATACCGAACGAAAAAACGTTGCCGTTGTCAAGGGTAAGTTCAACAGCGGCATCCACCAACTGTTCGGGCTGATTGGGATAAAAATAGCCCGCACGGTTCATTACGTAATAGTGAACAGCCGTAATTTTTTTTCCCTTTAACGTGTGTTGGATTTCGTTTTCTTTTTCCTGTTGGGTCATGGTGCATGATATGTTTCGCGACTAAAATACCATAAATTTTGAAGGCATAAAGGTAAATTACGGTTGCATTACAGTGGTTGCAAAATCGTACCAATGCCGCACCGGTTGAGAGTTGTTGTTGGTACAAGAATGCAAAGCCATCTTGTTCATGGACGCTTTACCCAAGCAGAAAAAGGTTGATTTTAAAGGGTTACCGGCAAATTTTTCGGTCAAATGAACAGGAAGGCTGGTTAATAGTTAAAAACCTGATTCAGGTGTTACGTAATCATTAAAATAGTTTAAATTTACCCCACTAAAACAGGTGAACAAAATGAAACATTCTTTACTAATTCCGGTATCGGCATTACTCATGTGCCATACCGTTTCGGCACAGCGTAGCGTAGTGCAGGTGCCCATCAAAGACAAAGCGGTAGCCAACCGTGCTGTAAAAGCAAGCATTATACAGGTTGAAAATCCTTTCAACACTACACAAGGCACAACCAATTATGGCGGTGGCAATGCACAACGTGCAAGCTCATTTGCAACATTGGGAACCTCATCGTACCAGCTTCAAACGAATGCTGCCATTCAAAACCGCATTGTGGCCAACAGCGATGGCACCATTAGTGCGGCCTTTACGTTTGCTGCCGCAGCCGATCCATGGACCGACCGCGGTACGGGTTACTTATACCACAACGGTACAAGTTGGAGCGCTGCACCTACCACCCGGATTGAAACGGTGCGTACCGGATGGCCCAGCATGATGGTATTGGGCAACAACAGTGAAGCTGTAATTACGCATAATACCACTGGCAGTAATCTTCATCTTTCAACACGTACTGCTAAAGGAACAGGTTCATGGACGCATAATTCAACCATTATTGCAAGTCCTGCAGCCTATGGAAATTTTTGGCCCCGCGCTGTAGTTGGCGGTACAACCAACAATACCATTCACCTCCTTTCCATTTCAAATCCTACCGATGGCGCTGCAACACCAAATCCCGTATTTTATATGGGCCAGCAAGGTTGCATTACCTATTCGCGTTCGCAGGATTACGGTGCAACCTGGGACATATTGCATTATGTAAACCCACTGCATGATTCAACATTATATTATGGATTTGGTGCCGACTCTTATGCCATTGATGCAAAAGGCAACACTGTTGCATATGTTCTGGCCGGTGAGTTTACCGACATGATTCTTATGAAATCAACTGACAATGGAACCACCTGGACAAAAACGGTGATTACTACTTTCCCCATTCCATTCTATAACGATGCTGTTTCTGATTACACAGGTGACTCAGTTGCCGATACCGTTGACACCAATGACGGAAATGTTTCGATATTGATTGATGACCTTGGCAATGTTCATGTTTGGGTTGGCCGCATGCGCATAATTGACGATACGGCTGGTGACGGTTTAACCACTTATTTTACCGGAACTGCCGGCCTGATGTACTGGAACGAAACCATGGGTGCCACTGCTCCTGTTATGATTGCCGCCCTGGAAGACACTGACGGTGACTTAGCCATCAGTGTTTCGGATTGGGGATCTTATTTTGCCTCATTGACCTCCCAACCCAGCGCAGGTATTGACAACCTGAATACCATTCACGTTACTTATGCAGGTTTGCTGGAGTATACCGACTTTGGCGATGGAAAATCGTACCGCAACATTTATCATATGAAAAGCAGCGACCACGGTGCAACATGGAGTACTCCGATTAAAATAAACGAAGACCAGTTTAATGAGCAGGCTTATTGTTCAATTGCACGCGACCTTGATCCGGCCTGCTTGAAAATGATTTACCAAAGCGATATTGCCCCGGGCCATGGGGTGAACAGCACAAGTCCTGACTATGCCAACAACTCAGGCATTATTGTTGACGAAATGTACGCTTGTTACGATGCCGTGACCAACGTTGCCAATGTTGACAATTTAAGCAACCTGTTCAACATGTATCCAAACCCGTCAAACAACAATGTAACCATTAATACCATGCAACCCATTTCACGCATTGATGTATACAATGCCACAGGTGAACGCGTAATTACAACTACGCCAAACAGCAATACCACTACGCTTGATGTAACCGCATTGCCAACTGGTTTGTACATGGTTAGCGTAGCCATGAACGGGCGCACGCTTTCAAAACAATTGATTAAGGAATAATTTTAAATAACCTGTTAAGCAAAACCCTGTCTTATAAAAAAGGCAGGGTTTTTGTTTTATATCATGGCTGGTACCATTGCCCTTTCACAAAATTTTTTCACCCGCGTATCTACAGGTCTTATCATGGCGTACATACTGTCTAGTACTTGACCACTTTCTGCCTTTTCACCGCTATGCCGTTGGAAGCAACCAAATAATAAACACCCGCATCAAGGTCTTTCAAACTGATTTCGGTTGTTGAATTTGCCAGTTTTTGCGATGAAATGGATCTACCATTTGCATCAAAAATATAAAGCGAAAAACCGGTTGAAAGTTGATCCATGAAAATTGTTACCGAACTGGTGGTGAGTGTAGGATAAACATTCAATACTTCCGCTTCGGACAATTCCTTAACCGAAACCACACTGCTGTTATTTGAAATAAGCCATATTTCAGGGTCAAAAAAAGCACTGTCGGGTGCAAAGGGCAACGTCAATGAAAAAAACTGTCCCGGAAAAGTTGGATTGAAAACAACAATGGTGTCCTGCGTGGCATTTTTAAATTGTATGGGAACCGGCATTTTGAAAAAAGTAACAGATGGATGTGAAGTGGTTTGCCCGATGGCTATGTTTACATTATTGCCTGCCACCGTACCCCAGCTGATTGTATAGGTGGGATATCCTTCTCCATAAAACCAATCATTGAAATACCAGTTAAGGCTGCTGCCATGTACAGCTTCCATGTGTGCCTGGAATTGTGCCGTACGCGAAAAACCGTACGCTATGCCGGCATCGTTTAAGTAATTATTTACGGCAGTAAAAAAAGCGGCATCGCCCATTACCCATCGCAACTGGTGCAAAACCGCAGCGCCTTTGTAATAGGTAAGACGCGAATCAAAAATGCGGCTTATATCGGTCGTATCGGTACAAAACACCGAACCGTCAGGCTCGCTGCAAACCGTTGCCCTTACATTGGTTTTGTAAATGGGCCAATACAGGTTTTGACTGTAATGCTCATAACACAACCCGCTCAGGTAAGTAGCCCAACCCTCATTGAGCCAAATATCTTCCCAGCTTCCACAGGTAACTTTATCGCCAAACCAATGATGCGCCAATTCGTGTGCCATTAAATCATATGACCAACCCCCCATAAATGTCATGGTTTGATGTTCCATACCGCCAGGCCAGCCAAATTGCGCGTGACCGTATTTTTCATTCACAAAAGGATATACGCCAAACAGCGTATCGAACAACTGCATTTGCGGAACAATGTCGGCCAGGGCCGTAGCAGCGGTAACACTGTCTGAAGGGTAAACATAATTCAACACTTCAACATTGGTTGCATCATATGGAACAAAATTGCTAAATACCGCATACTTTGTAACGGCCATGCACACCAGGTATGTTACAATGGGATAACGGTGTTTCCAATGCGTAATTTTATGAGCGCCCATTATGGTTTCACTTACCAGGACACCGTTGGAGGCTGCTTTGTATTGTGACGGATGGGTAATGAAAACATCCAGCGAATCGATCTTATCAAGCAAGTCTTGTTTACAGGGCCACCACTCCATGGCCCCATAGGGTTCTGACAACGTCCATACAATGCTATCGGTGCCGTTTGACCCCTGCGCAAAAGCGCCCATACCACCGGACGTAGGTACACCCTGATAATATATAGTCACTGAATCGAGCATGCCTGCGGGAATAGCCGAAGGAAAATTAACCTGCAGAATATTACCCGTATGTGAAAAGGCCAGGGGCAATGAATGGTAAATAACACTGTCGGTTATCAATGAATCTGACAAATCAAACTGGATGAAATTGACGGTGGTTGACGGAATAAAATAAGTTGTAACCATTCCATCTATATATTTAACCGCGGGGTCAACTTCCAACCCGAGTTTATGATATGTAATATTATAGCTGTTAAGGGCACGGCTGCCTGGAACCGACACGTGGTGTGCTGCAGCCTGTTTTTCGCCATGAATAATGGCGGGGAGGCTTTCAAGCTGGGCATGGGATTGAACGAACAACAACAGGAAAAACAGGATACATAAAAGTGTTTTCATTTACCAAAGATAAGGAATTACCTCCTATTCATACAGCCGTTGGCTAAGCCATTGAAGCAGAATGATAAAATTGCGTAAGCAGCCTTGGGTCAAAAGAAGCCATTAAAAAACGCAATTTTGAAGAGCCTTAGCCTGTGTTTTTTATTACCTTAGCCCTATGGATAATGACTTTTTTCCCCTTGAATTAAGCTTGCGCATTGATTGGAGCGAAATGGATATTTTCGGGCATGTAAACAATGTCATGTACATGAAATATGTACAGGCTGCCCGTGTTAATTATTGGGAAACCATTGGCATGGATGGAAATTTTGCCACAAGAGGCATTGGGCCCAATCTTGCTTCGGTTGCATGCAGTTTTAAACGCCCGTTATTTTATCCGGGAACGGTGACTATTAAAAGCCGGATTGATTACATTAAAAAAACCAGTTTTGGATTGACACACCATATTTACAATGATAAAAACGAATTGTGTGCCGAGGCGAAAGATGTTGCTGTAATTTACGACTATGGCAAAAAACAACCCGCCAATATACCCGAGTGGATGCGTACCAAGGTTGAAGCCATTGAAAAACGTAAATTCCCGGTCGAAGGATAGCTTTACATAAAAATCAGTATATGGCGAAAAAAGACAAACGCATTGACGCATACATTGAAAAATCGGCTGACTTTGCCAAACCCATTTTAAAACACCTGCGAAAACTGGTACACCAGGGCTGTCCTGGCGTAACTGAAACAGTAAAATGGGGAATGCCCTCGTTTGAGTATAAAGGTCCGTTTTGCAGCATGGCGTCCTTTAAGCAACATGCCGTGTTTGGTTTCTGGAAATATAAACTCATTAAAGATCCGAAAAATTACCTGGGAGATATTAAAGCGGATGGAGGCGCGTCAATGGGCAATATGGGTCGCATTACTTCCCTTAAAGATCTGCCGCCTGACAGTGTCATACTTGGTTTTATTAAACAAGCCGTAAAACTGAACGATGACGGCATTAAAATGGAGAAAACCATAAAAAATCCAGCTACTGCAAAAAACACAAAACCTGATGTTGATTTTGAAGCTGCGTTGAAGAAAAACAAAAAAGCATGGAATGTTTGGGAAGAATGGACACCGGGCAAAAAGAAAGAATATGTTGACTGGATGAAAGAGGCAAAAACGGAAGAGACGAAATTAAAACGGATAAAAACAGCTGTTGAGTGGATTTCAGAGGGAAAAATAAGGAATTGGAAGTATGTGAAGTAGTTGTTAGTTTTTAGTTGTTTGGTTGTTGAGGAGTGTGGGTATTGTTGTTTGTGGTGAATGATTCTTAGACTTTATTAAGAACCACTCTGAACGTGGTACCTTTTCCCATCTCTGAATGCGCCACATAAATTTTTCCATC
>DASPJQ010000468.1:0-5315 GCA_035628535.1 Flavobacteriales bacterium
GAAACTACAAAACATGCTTTTCCGCGAAAACGGTTCGGTTTATTGCCTCGAAGCAGATGTAAATGCCCAATCCACGAAGTTTAACAGGCAAAAGGTCGAACTTAAGTAACCAACCTTAGTGTAAACCAGCATATAAAAAACAGCAGTTGACAGGATTTTCGTTATAAATTTCAGTTAAGACAGTCTTTTTACCTGCTATTTACCATCTTTTATTATTTTTACCTGAACAATAACCATTTGTATGAATAAAATTTTACTGAATCGCGCAGGTCTGGCATTGCTTGTTTTTTCCATCCCTTCGCATGTTAATGCACAACTGTTCGGCCCTGCACAAAACAACCCGTTTGGGCTTATTACTACAGGAACAACCACAGCACCAGCTTTTGTTGACCTTGATGGTGACGGTGATATGGACATGATGAGTGGCGATGCAGATGGGAATTTTTATTACTATGAAAATGCCGGAACAGTTGCTTTGGCTTCATTCAATCCTGCAGTTACAAATCCTTTTGGATTAACGGCCCTTACCAGCTATTCCAACCCAACGTTTGTTGATCTTGATACCGATGGTGATTTTGACCTTATGGCCGGGGAAAGCTCAGGCGACTTTTCGTATTTTGAAAACACAGGCTCAGGTATTGCACCGGCATTTGGCCCGGCACAACTAAACCCGTTTGGATTAACAACATTGCTTGAAGGAAATGCCGCGCCAACATTTGCCGATCTGGATAACGATGGTGACATGGATATGCTTACTGGTACAGCAGGCGGAAACCTGGTGTATTTTGAAAATACCGGTACAGCTTCATTGGCTTCTATGGGCGCATCTTCTTTGAATCCATTTGGATTGACAGGCATTGACAACGATTCGCGTCCTGCGTTTGCCGATTTGGATGGCGATGGTGATTTCGATATTTTGGCGGGAGTTAATCCTGGCGATTTTTATTACTTCGAAAATACCGGAACAATGACTGCCCCTGCTTATGCCGTTACAAGCATGAATCTGTTTTCATTGACCAATGTTGGAAATAATTCCGATGCGACCCTTGCCGATATGAATAATGACGGGTTACTTGATTTGATGAGTGGTGAATTTACAACCGGGTTTTATTATTTTGAACAAACAAGCTGTGTTGCACCAGCCGCCCCAACCGATACCACACCGGTTGCAAACCTTACCATTTGTGCCGGAAACACAACAACGTTGTATGCAACCGGAACAGGAGTCATTGGCTGGTATGATTCACCAACCGGTGGAACCTGGCTGGGCGGAGGAACAGCATTTACAACCGCAACATTAACCGATACGGCTACCTTTTATGCCCAGGACAGTACGTGTGACGCAAGTGCAACGCGTACGGCAGTAACTGTTAATGTGGTTCCGCAACCTTCAGTTTTTATAACCGGAAACGATACCATTTGTGATGGACAAAACACCGTACTTACGGCTAACGGGGCTGATACGTATGTTTGGACGGCCGGCCCGTCAACAGCCATGTATACCGTATCGCCAACCGGTGATGAAATGTTTTATGTAACAGGAACCGATACCAACGGCTGTTCAAACATGGATTCGGTTTTGGTAGTTGTGCATGATTTACCCGTTATTTCAATAACCGGCACTACGTCCATTTGTGCCAACGAAAGCACCACGCTCACGGCAAGCGGTGCCAATACATATATTTGGTCAAGTGGGCCGTCAACCGCTTCCTATACTGTTTCCCCTGCCGTTACAACACCGTATACAGTTACCGGTATTGATACCAACAGTTGCACCAATTTTGCCACAATAACTGTAACGGTTACTCCGCTTCCCGATGTTGGCGTGTTTGCATTGGGATCAGGTGCAACAGCAACCAATTTTACAGCCGACTCCTATGAATGGGTGTTTTGCGATTCATGGGTCACAGCTCCGGGAATTGCCGATGCACAGGCCTACCTTTCGGTATTTACAGCCGACTATGCTGTAATAATTACCGATAACGGTTGCTCCGACACGTCTGAGTGCGTAACCCTGGCTGCTATCGGAATTAACGAACTCATTGCTGCCGAAAACGTTTTCAGTGTATTTCCAAACCCTGCGTCATCGCACGTTACCATCAATAGCAATACAACGTTTACATCGGTGCGAATCATTGATGTAAACGGCAAACTTATAATGAATGAACCTGCAAATACAAGCACAATTCATGTAAATGAATTGCAAAACGGGCTTTATTTTATACAGCTTATGAACGTTGATAAACCACTTTCAGGCGCACATAAACTTATTATTGATAAATAAACCCATGCGAAAAAAAGTTAAAATCTCTTTCCGTGCATATAAACAATTAATACGTTATTGGAGAAAATATAAAAAAGCTTTCAAAGGGCTTTCAGCAGGTTCCGGAAGGTATTTTTACGTGAAAAGAAGATTGGAAAAGCTGGGTGGTTTCAGCACTTTTGCATTTCATAAGCGGATCAGAACGTGTGCGTTGGGGTTGGCAATGACTGGAGTCTCATTTATAAGTCATTCGCAAACATTTGGTCCTGCTCAAACAAATCCGTTTTCGATCAATACAACTCCTGGCGGATACAACAAAATGTCTCCGGCATTTGCCGACCTTGACAACGATGGGGATTTGGATCTGATGACATCAACATGGTCAGGAGAGCTTATATATCGCGAAAACAGGGGAACAACTGCCGTACCGCTTTATGATACTGTTCTCACAAACCCGTTTTCGTTAACACCGCCTCCGGTATACTGCTGCGCCAACCTTACGCCAACTTTTGTTGACCTGGACGATGATGGCGATTTTGATGTGTTTGCCGGATATTCCTATGCAACAATGGAATTCCGGTATTTTGAAAATGTAGGAACGGCCGGATCTCCTTCTTTCGGGCCAATGCAAATAAACCCATTTTCGTTGACATGCGCTGTTTACATGCCGCACCCGGTATTTGACGATTTGGACAATGATGGCGATTTTGATATACTTAGTGGTGAATCCGATGGGAACTTTGTATACTACGAAAATACAGGGACATCATCAAGTCCGGTATTTAGTACTCCTTTAATCAACCCGTTTTCATTAGCGGATGTGGGACATCGTTCTTCGCCAATTGTTGCGGATATGGACAATGACGGTGACCGGGACATTATTAGCGGAGAAATTTATGGCAATTTTTTATTTTTTGAGAATACTGGTACAACAAGCACACCTTCTTTTGCTGCTCCCGTTACCGGAGCATTTGGTTTAGCTGAAATATACGATAATGTGAAACCAACCATGGCGGATCTGGATGCTGATGGAGACATGGATTTTATGACAAGCTGGGCCGTGAATGATCTCATATACCGCGAAAACCTGGATAGCACCGGAACGGGCCTTCCGATGGTTGAAAAGGAGGGAATGATTGATGGGGCACGTATCTACAATGCAAGTGGCAACTTTATGCGGTACATGCCTGTTTCTGGTAAAGTGTCATCAAACAACATGGGTGAATTCCCTGTTGGGATTTACTTAATACGGTATATGAACGGCAATGTGCCGTTGTCACGAACTGAAAAGTTTGTTGTAATAAGATAATTTACTCATAAAAACGTGGGGCCGATATGGTTGGTTTGAAAATAAAAAATGCAGATTTCATGCCCGTAACTTTTCGAAAAAATAAATAAATGTTGCGAAAAAACGCAGCATGGTTTGTTGGGTTAATATAATAACAAACCATACACCCCAAAAGTTACAGGTTCATTTTTTAGTTTGCTTAAAGCGCACCAAAGCACCCTGCGTTGACCACTGACAACTGCTACTGTATACTGTACCTCATCCTAACCGTTTTCGTAAGTACGATTTTACGCTGGTCATCCTGCACAGCAGCGCCCTTGTAGAGATTAACCAGGTAAGACATCAATTGCTCATAGCTGGTATTGCTTCCGGTGGCCGCAGGCGATGCGTCTGAAAATTGCAATACCGATCCAAGTGTTGTGTTGGAAATACGCGCTACGGTTTCGGCCTGCTTCTTCGCTTTCAACACGGTTTTTTCAAGCAAAGCCGCTTCATGTTCGCGTATTTTGGATGAACTTGTAGAAGCAATACGACCGCTGTATTTAATATCTTCAGGAATTTTTCCCAGGAATTTTTCCATGTTGTCAAATGAACTGAACCGTACTATAAAAGCTTTGTTTTTTATGTCGCTGCCGTATCCATAGTCGTAATCATATGCACCATATGCGTATTTGTTGTAACTGCTCTCGTCCTTACGGGTGTAGGACAATTTATCTTTGGATAAAAGTTCGGTAAAACGTTTTTCAAGCATTTTCAATTTCAGCATAAGTTCTTCCTGTTTTTTTTTCTGGGTTTCGGCATAATTGGTAACGGGCGGATTGTTGTAATCATCATCGCTATAATCGGCCGGGGCTTCAACGCTGCTTTCGGGTATTAACGTAAAACTGTATTCGATAATATCAGGACTGATTTGCGTTGAATCGGTAACGGTTACTTCAATGTATTTTGCCTCATTGGTTTGTGCAAGACACGGCAAAACAAACAATGCAGCAACGGAAGTAAAAATAAATTGTTTTAGGTGATTCATAGAAGGGGGGTTGTTTATATATAATTTTACAGTACATGAAATTAGCTAAATTTGTTGAGCTTTTAACACCTTTGAACCAATGAATTTTTTTTTTTATTATTCGTTGTGATATGGTCTTTATTCGCCAGGGCGCAAGGTATTCATAAAGAGCGAACAGACTATTACAATGCTTAAGGTATTGATGCCGATGCCCTGGCCTTAACCAACACCGCAGTAAACCGTCTTCCCAAAGGGCTTCCCGCACGCTCAACAAGATGGTTTATGGTTGGTATCTCCGCTGGAGTAACCGGCTTGAAGTCAATTACGACCGGTCTCCTTTATCGCATTTTGTTATTTTTACTGTGAAGTTGATGCCGCACCGGCAATGCTTTACGCATGCATGGTTTTTCAACAACCAGCCAATACAGCCCTGACCCACGGTGTTAAAGTCAATTTATGCGTCACGCTTTTTTTCACGTCAGCCTTGCTTACAAATGCCGTTTCAAAACAAAATTTAATTAGTCTTATCAGCCTTTATACCTGCAAAAGGTGCGCACGGAGTTAACATCGATTTTTTGAAGGACTTCCAATGTCGCAAAAAATTTTACCAATTTTATGAATGACCTGGCTACACAAATCCACGCTGCCATACCTCGTTCGGAGATAAGCCCGGTTTTGTATGCGGTTGACCGGAGTGATGTGATTGATGCTGCAGCTATAACCAACTAACGGACCGTTGTGTATGTTTAGCCAGCGGG
>DASPJQ010000469.1:0-6486 GCA_035628535.1 Flavobacteriales bacterium
ATGGGCCGATGCTGATGGAACCCTTCATACCTGTTTTACAGCAAGCGCCCAAACAACCGGTGGCAACAGCGGCAGCCCGGTATTAAACGGTTACGGTGAACTCATAGGTTTGAACTTTGATCGGAGTTGGGAAAGTACCATGAGTGATATCATGTACTCATCCAAACTATGCCGCAACATTGTTTGCGACATACGGTATGTGCTGTTTATTATTGATAAGTATGCAGGAGCAACTCACCTTGTTGATGAATTGAAATTGGTAAACGCATCAACCAAAGCAAAGGCCCGGATTGAGGGGATTAAAAAAGAAATTGAAGACATTACCGAACAATTACGGGTTAACCCTGACAACCCGGCCATGTTGGTGAACCGTGGGACCCGGTATTATGACCTTGGCCTTTTGGATGATGCCCAAAAAAATGTGACTTCGGCATTGGCGGCTAAAAAAGATTTTGCTCCCGCTTTGGTTCTTCAGGCAAAGATTTACCACAAACAGGGCCGCCAAAAAGATGCTCTTGCTGTGATTGAAAAAGCTGTAACCCTTAACCCTGCGGACCTGCAGGCCAAAAAACTGCTTGCCGTATATGCCTTTGAAAACCTGAACATGAAAAAGTGCATTGAGGTTTGCGGACAGGTGTTAAAGGTTGAAAAGGACCCCGAAATTATGTTACTTGGGGCAAAGGCCAACTATTTTGGTGGAAGTTTGATTGAAGCGTGCAACCTGTATAATGAGGCCCGTTCAATGGGTGTTAAAGAAACCCCGAAAGAACTTGAAACCTGCAATTGAGGGCCCTGACGAGTCATATAAAAATATTTTAAAGGCCTTCTATGACCATAAATAAACCCTTGAAAAAAAGCTTGGGGGAGGTCATTTACGCAGGGATTTGGAACAAATACGTAGCGGACAGAAAACAAAAATGCCTCTGATAGTTCAGAGGCATTTTTTGTAGCGTGTCATTACTAAAATTAAGCAGCCTTAGCAGCTTTCTTCTTGGTAGCTTTTTTCTTGGTAGCTTTCTTTTTAGTAGTAGCCTTCTTCTTGGTGGCTTTCTTTTTTGTAGCTTTTTTCTTAGCTCCACCTTTTTTTGCAGCTTTTTTCTTAGGAGCTGCTTTCCTTGCTGCTGGTTTTTTCTTAGCAGCTTTTTTTGCTTTTGCCATTTTGTTTAGGTTTAAGAATTATTGTGTAAAATTAAAATTGTTTTTTTGTAAACACTAATAGCCGGGTTTATTTTTTCCACCAAGGGCTGTGTAAAACTCTGAAACTATCAAATCGCTCCTTTTTATGCTTTGCCTGGTCCACTTCATCAAAAGCTCGTTTTGCTCCTCAATTTCAAGATTCCAACGGATGTTTTGTTTTTTTGTTTCGTTTATAAAGTAAAAAAGGCACATGGCCACCGAAACTGAGATATTAAAACTTTCGGTAAAACCGTACATAGGTATAAAAATACGCTCATCGCACATGTCCAGTACATCGGCACTCACCCCCGTTTTTTCAGTTCCAAAAACAAAAGCTGTCTTTTGAAAAACGTCCAGATTGGTTAACTGGCGTGCATTTTCATGCGGTACAGTTGCCGCAATACGGTAACCGCGCTGCTTTAATTGTTCAAGGCAAACCCGGGTATTGTTGGCATGTTTGGTATATTTATGGATCTGCATCCATTTGCTGGCACCACGTACTACCTGTTTGTTTATTTTATACCGGTCCCCGTTTTTGATGATATGAACTTCCTGCAGGCCCATGCATTCGCTGGTGCGTATGGCCGCACTGGCATTTTGTGCCTGCCATACATCTTCCAATACCACGGTAACATAACGCGTGCGTTCATCAAGCACCCGTTTTATGCGGTTGATGCGTTCAATCGAAATAAATCTTTCAAGGTATTCCTGCAGGTCGGGGTTATACATATATAATGATGTAAACTTGCAAAATTGCCGCACGACCCATACATATATATATGTATAAACCCTAACAACCCTTTGTTCTTAACGCAGGTTTATGTCATTTTTATGATTGATTGTTTGGTTTTAATGGTAAAAATGCCCGTAAATATTGGGCTTTTTCTTATTTTAGCGTAAAATAATCGCTTTGCCATACAAATCCAAACCTACACAAAAGCTGTATTACTCAATTGGCGAGGTTGCCGATATGTTTGGCGTAAATACATCGCTTATACGGTTCTGGGAAAATGAGTTTGATATACTTAAGCCCTCCAAAACAAAAAAAGGGAACCGCATGTTTACCGCCCAGGACATTGAAAATATAAAAATAATATTTAAGCTGGTAAAGGGTGAAGGATATACCTTGCAAGGGGCCAAAGAAAAACTAAAAATGCAGCAAATGGAGGCCGAAGAAAATAAAAAGGATGGAAATAGCCTGGGTGGTTCCACGAAAATATCACCCCAAACCAATGCTGAACTTATTCAAAAACTCAATCATATTAAAAAATGGCTCGATTTTTTGGAAGGCGAAATTTGACATGTGCTGGCAGGATTGTTTTTTTGGCCATGTTTATAGTAACGGTGTTTAGGCCACTCTCCCAGGCCCAATTGGTTAACAAAGGTAAAGGGCTTGACGGTGACGAAGCCGACCGCACAATTTTTCAGGAAGGTGAGTATTGGTTTGAATTGCTCAATTTCAAAGCGGCACTCAATCAATACAGGAAATTAATTGAAAAGTATCCTGAAGAAGAAATCTTAAACTACCGGATTGGAGTTTGCGAACTTTATTTCAGCGATAAATGGGCAAGCTCACTCACCCATCTTCAAAAACTACCGTATGACAAATACGCTAAAACCGATTATACTTTTTTTCTGGGTTGCGCACTTCACCTGAACCTTCAGTTTGAAGAAGCTATTGCCCAATTCAACAAATTCCTGGCTTCAAAAAAAGGCACGAAACAGCAAAAAGATGAAGCAAAATTCTACATTACGAATTGTCAAAATGGAATTGAACTTAAGGCCCGACCCGTTGATGTGACCATTAAAAATATTGGCGCCCCTATTAATACGGAAGGATCGGAATATGTTCCGCTCATATCGGGCGATGAATCTGCAATGGTGTTTACTTACCGGGGCGAACGCTCAATAGGCGGCAAACAATTTGTTGCAGGTAAAAAAAATGCGAGCGAAGGTGAGTATTTTGAAGACATCATGCACGTGAGACGCGACAGTGCAGGCAATTGGAAAGAACCCGTTTTGCTCAACACAAATATTAATACCACCGGTAACGATGCCTGTGTTTCGCTTAGCCATGACGGGCACCACCTTTTAATGTTCAGGAGCTTGCCGGGCGATTTGGGAACCCTGTACGAAACACGCCTTGATGGACATGACTGGGTAGACCCTGAACTGTTGGGCGGAGATGTCAATTCACCGTCATGGGAAGGAAGCATTACCATTTCACCCGATGGTAAAACCGCTTATTTTGCCAGTGAACGTCCCGGTGGAAAAGGCGGGCGTGATATTTATCACGCTACCCTGCTACCTGACGGAACATGGGGACATATAACCAATGCAGGCGATTCAATCAACACAAAATACGATGATGATGCACCGTTTTATCACCCCAGCGGACAATATCTTATTATATGCTCGCGCGGTCACAATAGCATGGGCGGGTATGACATTTTCAGGTGCGATAAAATTAATGACAGCACCTGGACCAAGCCAAAAAACCTGGGCTTTCCGATCAACACACCGGGAGAAGACATTTATTATAGCTTGACGGCCGATGGAAAAAAAGGGTTTTATTCATCGGGTAAAACCGGTGGCATGGGTTTGCAGGATATATACATCGTTGAGCCAGGATTACCAGGCGTTACCATTAAGTTGTTACAGGTAAATGGAACTGTCACCTTAAATGATAAGCCAATAAATGCTGAAATTGAAATTTATTACTCCACGCAGGCTTCCGGAACACATTATGCAACAAAATATTCCAATTCGGCAACCGGTAAATACCTTGCAGCATTGCCCGAAGGGAATGATTTCACCTTGAAATTTAAATTGCCGGGACTGGAGCCGCAAATACGCACCATCTCATCGCAGGATATTACAAACTTTTTAGAAACAACCATTGATGTTTCATTTTACACCGAGGAATTTGCAGCGCGTCTTAAAAAACAAAAAGACAGTTCGGATGCATTGGCTGCTGCTTCCAAACACAGCGAAGCCAAACTGGTTGAGGAATATGCTTCCCATAAGGCCGAGGGCCTTGTGTTCAGGGTGCAAATTGGTGCGTACAACCTGCCGCAAAATTTCAATTACTCAGCCATCATGAAAATGGAAAAAGTGGAGAAATTAAAGCTTGAAGACAATGTTACGCGTTTTGTAATGGGGCGTTTTGAAAATTATGCCGATGCCAAAGTTTTCAGGGACAAAGTAATAGCCGCTGGAATTACCGATGCTTTCATTACCGCTATATATAAGGATAGGCGGGTTTATATTAAAGACCTTGTTGAACAAGGAATTTTTAAGAAGTGAATAATTGAAAACGGTTTTTTTATTTGCGATTTATGACTTTATAAAGTTTGATTATTTCTCACGTTGATATTAATCATACTTCTGGCTTCTATAATCAACCTTACAAATTACCGGTGCGTCCACCGTCAACCGGCAGATTTATACCATTAATATAAGATGCCGCAGGTGATGCCAAAAAGGCCACAGCCGCTGCTACTTCATGCGGCTCACCAATTCTTCCCATGGGTACTTCGCTGGCCATATGGTTGAACACATCTTCTATTTTGGTACCGGTTTTGTCTGATTTGGTTGCGGCAATTTGCTGCAGCCTACCGGTATTGGTGGCTCCCGGCAATACATTGTTTACGGTAATGTTGAATTTTCCTACTTCGTTGGCAAGTGTTTTTGACCAATTGGCTACCGCTGCCCGAATGGTGTTGGATACACCCAGGTTGGGCAAAGGCATTTTAACCGAAGTGGATATTATATTAATGATGCGACCGTAACCGGCAGTTTTCATGCCGTTTAATGTTGCCCGAACAATTGAATGGTTATTGATCAGGTGGTTGTTGAATGCATGCAGAAAATCCTCGGGTTTTGCTTCGGTTATGGGTCCACCCGCGGGTCCGCCCGTGTTGTTCACCACAATATTGATTACACCTTTTTTGGCAACAAATGCATTTATTCTGTCGTGCACCTGGCTGGTGTCTGAAAAATCGGCCACCAGGTAATCATGCTGCTGGCCTTTTGATTTATCCAGTTCACCTAAAACGGATTTTAATTTTGCTTCATCGCGCGCGCACAAATATACTGTTGCGCCCAAAGCTGCCAGTTCAAGCGCACTTGCTTTGCCTATGCCCTGTGTGCTTCCGCATACAAGGGCTGTTTTTCCGGTTAGATCCAAGTTCATTTTTTTGCCACAGATTTCACAGATTTACACAGGTTTTTTTACCACTAAGCACTACGTCAAAATGTTTGGGGTCGTCTCTCAATTAATTAAAGCCCACCGTTAAAGCTGTTTCACCTCTTAATTTGCTAATCTGCTAATTAGCTCATTTGCTAATTAACTCCTCTTGATCTCCGCTCCCAGTTTAATCAAACGTTGATCAATGTTCTGATACCCGCGGTCAATCTGCTCAATGTTGTGAATGGTGCTTTTTCCTTCGGCACTTAATGCTGCAATTAAAAGTGAAACACCCGCGCGAATATCGGGCGAGCTCATGGTAACACCCCTTAAATTGTACTGCCTGTTCAATCCAATAACTGTTGCACGGTGCGGGTCACACAAAATAATTTGCGCACCCATATCAATCAGTTTATCCACAAAAAACAAACGGCTTTCAAACATTTTCTGGTGTATCAATACGCTTCCCTTGGCCTGTGTTGCAACAACCAGTACAATACTTAATAAATCGGGTGTGAATCCCGGCCAGGGTGCATCGGCAATGGTCAAAATACTTCCGTCAATAAACGTATCAATCTCGTACCGATCCTGCGATGGAATATAAATATCATCACCTTTCAATTCCATTTGAATACCCAGGCGCTGAAAAACATTCGGAATAATTCCCAATTCTTTATATGCAACATTCTTAATGGTGATTTCCGATTGGGTCATGGCCGCCATGCCAATAAAACTGCCTATCTCAATCATGTCAGGTAACAAGGTATGCTCGCATCCATGCAACTCTTTTACGCCTTCAATGGTAAGCAAATTCGAACCGATGCCCGAAATTTTTGCGCCCATGCGCACCAGCATTTTGCACAGTTGTTGAATGTATGGTTCGCAAGCCGCATTAAAAATAGTGGTTGTTCCTTTAGCCAATACAGCAGCCATTATTACGTTGGCCGTTCCGGTAACGCTGGCTTCATCAAGCAACATGTAACAGCCCTTCAATTCTTTGGCATCAACACGGTAAAATTCCTCACCCGCATCGTATTCAAAATTTGCTCCTAATTTTTGGAAGCCTATGAAATGTGTATCCAAACGTCTTCTGCCAATTTTATCACCCCCGGGTTTGGGTA